>CAIYQS010000091.1 GCA_903928395.1 uncultured Actinomycetes bacterium
ATTGGCATTGATTTTTGCACGTTGTTGAGTTCTCAAGGTACGAGCGCGCTCCGCTCACGACGATTTCTCACCGTTTACAGGGCAGACTGCCAAACTTAATGCAATATGGACTTGAGGTCAATTTGCTGTAGACCAGGACCAAACACACGCTATCTTGCAGATTGTCGCCGCACGGCCTCTTTTTCATTGCAGTCCGGTACGCGAGCGAGGTAGAACCATAACGCGCCGAGGCAGATAGGGTCAAATCGTCCCGGCTGCCTAAAGTGCCTACCTGCCAAGAAGGGCAACGAATATGTCTTGATCAAGGCACAAGAGCTATAACCCTTGATTTATAAGGGTTATAGCTCTTTTCTCAACATTCGGGACATTAATTCTAGATTACTTCAACAGCCGCCAGATCACGTTTTCCTTTGCGCAATAGCCAAAAACGCCCGAATAATAAGGCTTCTGGGCTAGGTGCGAAATCCTCGGTAGCCACCTTCACATTATTGAGATATGCGCCACCTTCTTTAACGATGCGACGCGCAGCGGATTTTGAGTCAACAACGCCAGTAGATGCTAGGAGGTCTACCCAGGTCGGGATCGGATCTCCAGTCTGGATCGTCGTCCGCGGCAATTGCGAGAGCGCTGATTCGAGGGTTCGCTCATCAAGGTCACTCAACTCGCCTTGGCCGAAAAGCGCTTTTGCTGCTCGCTCCGCTGAATCACATTCCTTCGTGCCATGTACCAGCGTTGTTAATTCCCGAGCAAGTTCGCGATGCGCTGTACGTAAACCCGGGTTGGATTCATGCTGCGCGATTAAATCTTCGATCTCTTCATGGCTCTTGAAAGAGAATACTTTGAGATAGTTGGGTACATCTGCGTCTTCACTGTTTAGCCAAAATTGATAAAAAGCGTAGGGGGATGTCATCTCGGGATCGAGCCAAACACTTCCTCCTGCGGTCTTTCCAAATTTTGTGCCATCACTCTTCATTAGCAATGGAATTGTTAAACAATGTGCAGCGGCGCCTTCCACTTTTCGGATGAGATCCAATCCCGCAACGATGTTGCCCCATTGATCACTACCGCCCAGCTGAAGTGTGCAGTTAAAGCGGCGATAAAGTTCCAGAAAGTCAAAGGCCTGCAAGACTTGATAAGAAAATTCGGTGTAACTAATACCACCGCTTTCTAGTCGAGAAGAAACGCTGTCCTTGGCGAGCATTTGATTAACACTAAAATGTTTTCCAATGTCACGTAGAAAATCGAGAGCGCTCACTGGCGCAGTCCAATCTAAATTATTTGTCATTACCGCAGCATTTGGTCCTTGTTCAAAATCCAAAAACTTGGAGAGTTGTTCGCGAATCCGCACAACCCATTGTTCGACAACTTCAGTTTGATTTAGAGAACGTTCTTCGTTTCTTCCACTGGGATCTCCGATTAAACCGGTAGCCCCTCCAACGAGGGGTAGCGGCTTATGACCCGCAAGCTGAAAGCGCCGCATCACCAATAAAACTACGAGATTTCCAAGGTGCAGCGAAGCTGCTGTTGGATCAAAGCCAATGTAAAAAGCCGTTGAACCACTATTAAGGTGGTCAAGAAGAGCCTGCCGATCGGTGGTTTGTGCGATTAAACCGCGCCACTCTAGATCGGCTAAAAGTTCAGAAGTCATATGCCCATCATGCCCGAAAAGCGTTTGCGCTCGCTGGCAATCCAGCCAGAATAACTCTTAATTTTCACCTCAAGTTGCCCAAGTTGAGCCACAACGCTCTTCGTAGAGGTTCCATTTATTGAGACGCGAGATGCGATTGCGGATTCGGCGGTAAGCGATTTTCTCAAATCCGGTGTCAATCGGGGGTCCACTCCCGAAAGGTCCGTGTCATTTAATTCATGCACTTCGATTCCTTTGGATTGTGCAAGAGCTACGGCCTTTCCTGAAATTTCGTGGGCTTTTGCGAAGGGTACCTGTGCAAGAACTAGGAAGTCGGCGATCTCGGTTGCCAAAGCGTGACCACCCAACACATCGGCAGAAATCTTCTCCCCGTTGAAAGTCGCCGTTTCAATCATTCCGCGGAGCGCTGGGAGCAAAACCAGAAGTTGCTCTACAGAGTCGAAGACGGGCTCTTTATCTTCCTGTAAATCGCGATTGTATGCGAAAGGCAGTCCCTTAAGGGTCGCGAGCAGCCCGGTTAAATTACCAATGAACCGTCCAGACTTTCCACGAGCTAATTCTGCAATATCTGGATTCTTCTTTTGCGGCATAATCGATGATCCAGTAGAAAATCCATCATCCAAGGTAACCCAACCAAATTCTTGGGTATTCCAGATCGTGAATTCTTCTCCGATTCTTGAGAGATGAACTCCGAGCATCGCAAAGGCGAAGAGAATTTCTGCTACAAAATCCCGATCGCTAACCGCGTCAATGCTATTTCGAGTCACGCCTTGAAAAGAAAGTTCTGCTGCAATGATTTCAGGATTGGGTACAAGCGGCGAACCAGCAAGCGCACCAGATCCAAGGGGGGAAACTGAATTTCGGGTTAACCAATCCTTCATTCGATCTACGTCGCGTAAAAGCGCATGGGAGTGTTTGGCTAATTCGTGTGAAAACAAAATGGGTTGCGCATGTTGAAGATGCGTAAAGCCCGGGGCAACTTGCCCAATTAATTTTGTCGCCACGGTATCTATTGTCTGCGCAAGCAGGACGGTTTCGTCGGCAACTTCGAGCAAGTGATCAATGAGGTAAAGCTTAAAGTCTGTTACAACAAGATCATTCCGTGATCGACCGGCGCGAAAAGCCCCACCTAACTCCCCAATTTTGGTTACTAATCCGCGTTCTACCGCACTATGAACATCTTCGTCGCTTTCATTAAAAGTGAATGCGCCGGTGGCGATCTCGTGTGCAAGTTCAATGAGTGCGGATGAGATCAATGCTCCATCTTTACCATCGATGATTCCAGCTCGCTGTAACCCAGCTACGTGGGCCAGATTTACCCGAACGTCGTAGGGAGCGAGCCTCCAGTCAAAATCTACGCTTCTCGATAATTTTAAGACGGACTCGTCTGGCCCGCTTGCAAATCTGCCTCCCCAGAGCGCCATTAATTTTCCTTTCCAAACATAAGTGAAATTTCATTCGCTAGATTTGATCCACCAGTTGCACTGGATGCAATTACCAAAACCGTGTCATCCCCCGCAATAGTGCCGATGGCTGTCGGTAGTTCATGGGCTGAAATCGCGGCATCTAGGGTAATCGCTACGAATTGTGCGGCGGCTGGCGGTGTTCGCAAAACGACAGTGTTGCCACTAGCAAGGATGGACAAAATGAGATTGCCGTTTGGTCGCAACTCTTGAGCATCCCCAAGAATGTATCGGGATTCGCCGTGCGTATCCTTAGCGCGCATGGCGCCCAATTCTTGTAAATCTCGACTGGCGGTTGCCTGCGTAACAGTCAGACCTTTGGCAGCAAGTTCTCGAACCACATCCGCCTGAGAATGGATCTTTCCGCCTTTAATTAACTCCGTAATCAGTTGTCGGCGTTCATGAGTTGGATTGCTCAATGACTTAACCATTTTGAACCTGATCAATGGTGGTCGCGAACAGATCGACGAAATCGTGAAGTTGTTTCTTGGTCACGATCAAAGCGGGTGCGAGGCGAATTACGTTTTTACTGGGAGCATTAACAAGTAATCCATTAGACATTGCTTTGGCCGCAACCGCGCTTGCTATATTAGATTCCAGAACAATTCCTATTAGCAAGCCGCGTCCCCGAACCGCTTCAACTCCAGGGATCTTGGCTAGTCGCCTTTTCAAATATTCTCCGGCGATTGAAGTCTTGTCGAGCAGTTCTTTCTTTACAATGAAATCGATGGCGGCGTTAGCCGCAGCACACGAAATTGGATTTCCTCCAAAAGTGGAGCCATGTTCGCCAGGTTTAAAGGAAGGAGTCCGATCTCCTAGGGTAATCATTGCGCCTAGTGGTAAGCCGCCGCCTAACCCTTTTGCCAAGGTGATGATGTCAGGTCTAATGCCTTCATGTTCGAACCCAAACCATTCACCGGTTCGACCCATTCCCGTTTGAACGGCGTCGATAGCGAAAAGGGCTCCGTATTCATCGCAGAGTTCTCGAACTTCCCGGAGGTACCCATTTGGTGGAACTACTACACCGTTTTCGCCTTGAATCGCTTCAAGGATCACCATCGCGGTCCGTCGAGAAAGTGCCTTCTCTAAGGCCTTTGCGTCTCCGTAAGGAACAAAGTTAATTCCAGACAACAGCGGCTCAAACGGAGCTCGCTTTGCCTCCTGTCCTGTAATTGAAAGTGCGCCGATGGTCCGACCATGAAATCCACCGTTGGCAGCAATTAATCGCTTTCTTCCGGTGAGACGAGAAAGTTTGATTGCGGCTTCGTTCGCTTCCGCGCCAGAATTACAGAAGAAAACCCTGGCTCTAGGATCATTTGTTAAACCTTGCAACTTCTCTGCCAATTGGACTCCAGGCGGATGTGCGTAGAAATTGCTCACGTGAGAAAGTTCTTTAATTTGGGTGCTCACAGCCTTAATAACCGCCGGATGTGCATGGCCGAGAATATTTGTTGCGATTCCACCCAGAAAATCCAGATACTTATTCCCATCCTCATCCCAAACTTCTATGCCTTCTCCCTTAATGAGGGTTATAGGAGGTACGCCATAATTATTTTGCATCACGGTGTGCCAACGTTCTTGAGTTTTCATGCTTTCACAACCGTTCCCCCAACGCCTAAAAGCCCATTTCGTACATTTTTGATATCGGTCCCGTCGAGAACTCTTGCCTGGCTGGCTCCGGAAGAAAGGGCTGTTATCACAGCTCTGGATTTTGGCGCCATGCCATCTGTGAAAGTTTCAGATAAAACTTTAAGTTCATCCAATGAAATTTCATCAATCAATGAATTGCGATCCGGCCAATTCCTGTAAATCCCTGCAACGTCTGTAATGAAAAGTACTTCTTTTGCCATGAGCGCTCCAGCAATCGATCCCGCGGCAATATCACCGTTAATATTTAAAGCGAGTCCATCCGTGCCCACACTTACGGGCGAAACAATTGGCAAATAGTCGTTCTCTAAAAGTAAATTAAGAAAAGTTGGATCAGCACTTTCGGCTTCACCAACAAGTCCAATGTCGACGGGAACTCCATTAACCAGCGGACTGAATTTTCGAGCCCGCAAAATTTTTCCGTCTCCACTTGATATACCAACGGCATTCACGCCATAACCGATAAATTTATTGGTCAAGTTCCTTAAGACCGCACCTGAAAGCGTGCTCTGGACTACTTCCATCACCTCGGGTGTGGTAACCCGGTATCCAGAAGCCATCCTTGTTGGAATCTGATGAACTTTTAACTCGGCATCGACGGCGGGTCCGCCACCATGAACCACAACTACCTTTTGACCGGATAGATGAAATTCAGAAATTGCTTGAACGATTTCGTCATGCGCGGAAGCGTTTTCCAGCACGTGACCGCCATATTTAATAACGATCACGAACTGAGACCTGTCGCTGTGAGACCCGAACCTTCGAGGAGGTTGCACATGATGTTGGCGTTTTGAATCGCCTGTGAAGCAGCGCCTTTCCCTAAATTATCAATCGCTGCAGACACAACAAGGCGATTGGTGTGCGAATCAACAGCCACTTGTATCTGCGTCGAGTTAGAACCAATCACAGCTGAAGTTCGTGGTAGTGCTGCGCCACCAAGCACAGTTACAAAATCCTCATGATGAAAAAACTCCTTGTAGATTTCTTGCGCTGCTTTCGTATCGATATCTCGAACAAGTCGTGATGTCAGGGTTGTCAGGATTCCGCGCGGCATTGGAGCCAAAATTGGAGTGAAAGAGATTTTTACCGGCGCTTCGGACATTTCAAGAAGCGTCTCTTCAATTTCTGGTGTGTGCTGATGTACTCCCCCAAATTTGTAAGACGAGAGAGATCCCATTACTTCGCTAGCAAGGAGATTTGTAGTTGCTTTGCGTCCAGCTCCAGTGGTGCCTGAAGCTGCGACTACTACGATGTCATGAGGTTCAATCAGACCATGTGAAAGCGCTGGAGCCGCAGCCAATGCAATCGATGTTGCATAGCATCCGGGGTTTGCAACGCGACTAGCTTGCGAAATTTTAGGCCGCTGCCCTGGAATTTCTGGAAGACCATAAACCCATGATCCGGCGTAATCTCCCACATAATATTTCTCCCAAGAGCTTGCGGATTTCAGTCGAAAGTCCGCACCAAGATCAACGATGCGGACTTCCGGAGCGAGTTGAGCAACTAATTTGGAAGATTCGCCGTGAGGCAAGGCTATAAATAGCAGATCACACCCATTCATTCGCTCAACATTGGTTGTTTCGAAAGTTTTTCCCGCGTAAGAAAGGAGGTGAGGATGAATATCCGTTATCAATGCACCTGCGCTAGACCCCGCGGCAATGTATTCAACGTCGAAGGTGGGATGGTTTGAAAGCAACCGCAAGAGTTCTCCGCCTGAATAACCACTTGCCCCGACAACCCCTATTTTCATCCACTTAGGGTAATGGATTGTGCATAATTATGCAATACAATGCATATTTATGCGCGAACCACTGCCCCACAACTTGCGCTTGCGCTAGCGACTGCAGCTTCCCGATAACTCGTCACTTCATCCACCGTCAAGGTACGATCTAGGGCCCGAAATGTGAGCGTAAAAGCGAGCGAAACTTTGCCCTCTCCCAAGTTCGAGTAACGATCAAAGAGCTTTATTGACTCAAGCAGAGGGCCGGCTCCGGCAACAAGCGCAGCCTCGACGGTGGCCGCGGAAAGTGATGAGGCGACGACTAAAGAGACATCTTGTGTTGCGGCCGGCATCGTGGATATCGACTTTGGATTTTTGGAAGGGACAACTGGAAGTTCCGAAAGGATTACTGCAAGCGCGCAGGTACGAGGTGGTAGTCCTAGCGCTGCAAGGACGCGAGGATGTAATTCCCCGGCGTGGGCAACGGCCTTCCCGGCGACTTGAATTTCAGCACATCGCCCTGGATGCCATGGGGCTAAATCCGATTGAACGATGGTTCCGGAATTGCCCGTAAGTTCAATGATGGAAAGTGCCAGCGAAGTGGCATCAGACCAATCAAAGCTGCGACCTTGACCCCACCAGCCATCTCGATCAAGTTCACCTGTGACGACGGCACCGACAAATAAAGGTTGCGGTGGAACGCTGCTATATATATTGGCGATGCTTTCATCTGAAGGACGTGAGGCAGTCGAAATGGGTGAGACATGCGTCAACTTAGTAACATCTCGAAAGACGGAGCCAATTTCAAAGATTGCTAAATCTTTTGCTCCACGATTTAAATTGCGTTTAGTTGTTTCCAGTAACCCCGGTAGTAAATGGGTTCTGAGTAGTGGGGCTTGATCTGACATTGGATTGGCGATTTTGAAACTTGCAGCTCGAGCGCCGGAAAATCCGAGGGTATCCACCATTTCTTGGCTTACGAATGGATAGTTATAGACCTCTGAGAATCCCAGGCTTGCCAAATATTGGGCAACTCCACGCTTTCGGTATTGCAGTGGACTGAGCGTTGCAGTAGCCCGACCAACAGGTAGCGTGCCTTCGATTGAATTGAGACCCACCAACCTGCCAACTTCTTCAACGAGATCAGATGGGGTTGCCAGGTCACTTCGCCATGTTGGTGGAGCAACAGTCCACTCACTATCTGATAACTTCGTAATTGAGCACCCTACTAATTCAAGATGAGCTTGAACCGTTGAATTCGGACACACAATTCCAAGTAACTGAGAAACAAATTGCGGGTCAAAGCGGATCGTGGGCAAAGGCAACGCCGATCCCGCGGTGGCGCTACCCACGTACGTTGCCCCACCAAGTGATATTAGGAGGTGAGCTGCTCGGGCGCTGGCGATGGCCGCGAGTTCGGGATCAACAGCACGTTCCAAACGACGCGAAGCCTCGGAGGAGAGTCGATGAAATCTTGAGTTCTTTGCGATTGAAATCGGATCGAAACGGGCTGCCTCGATAGCTAGCCCCGACGTCGTTTCAGTAACTTCTGAATCCAGCCCGCCCATAGTCCCGGCTAATGCAAGAATGTGTCGGTCGTCGGCAACAACAAGATTCGACGAACTAAGTTTTCTGACCTGGCCGTCCAGGGTAGTGAATTCTTGTTCGCGATCAGCTCGCCGAATATGCAGCGATCCCTGGATCTTTTTAGAGTCAAACGCATGCAACGGTTGCCCAAGTTCAAGCATTACATAATTTGTGACATCGACAGCCAGCGAAATTGATCTCATTCCACATTTTTCGATTCGCCTACGCATCCACAGTGGCGTGGGTGCGGCGGGATTAAAGTCTTGCAAGGTTCGAATAAAGATCACACTCGCGGCTGTCGGATCGTCGATGGAAACTTGAATACCCGAGGTGTTAATATCAAATGTTGCTGTTTCAACTTGATGAGCGGGATCAACGTAAGCAACTTCTAAGGAAGCTGCAATTTCTCGAGCAAGACCACGAACAGAGAGCGCATAACCTCGATCAGGGTTTACTGCAACGTCGAAAACCACATCCAATAGTTGCAATAGCGAAATAGCATCTTCACCCGGAGTTCCTTCGGGCAAAACGATGATTCCTGAATGGTCATCGCCGAGTCCGAGTTCTCTTGCGGAACAGATCATTCCATTTGAGGTGTGTCCGTAAGTCTGGCGGGCGGCAATTGCAAAACCACCAGGCAAAATTGCCCCTGGAAGTGAAACCACCACTAGATCACCAACAACGAAGTTTGTTGCTCCACAAATCACAAACCGAGATTCTTGTTCTCCGCAATCCAATTCCACATAGCGAATTGGCTTTTTCTGACCTTCAAGTTGCTGGATGGAAAGCACCTTCCCAACAACGAGCGGACCCGTGAGATCGCTCCCCTGCTCCACAACTTCTTCAACTTCGAACCCGACTGCAACAAATGCCTCAGCAATTTCGGAGGAGGTGATCCCATTTGGGATGCTGGCGAATTCGGTTAGCCAAGAAAGTGGAACTTTCACTTCACACCCAATCCAAAACTTTGCGAAAAGCGAACGTCGCCTTCGACTATGTCATGCATATCGGTTATCCCGTGACGCACCATCAGAGTTCGCTCGAGACCCATACCAAAAGCAAATCCACTATAAATATCGGGATCAATTCCGCAAGCAATGAGAACTTTGGGATTAACCATTCCGCAGCCACCCCATTCAATCCAGCGGCCGTTAAAAAAGAAATCTACTTCTGCGCTCGGCTCAGTGAATGGAAAGAATGAGGAGCGAAGTCGAGTCTTTACATCTGATCCAAAAATCGAACGCGCGAAATGGTCCAGCGTTCCCTTGAGATCTGCCATGGTGATTCCCTTATCTATCACCAACCCTTCCACCTGCGAAAAGACGGGTGTGTGCGTCGCATCAAGTTCATCTGCTCGATAAGTACGACCAGGACATATCACGTAGATCGGAGGTTTTTCCTCCAACATGGTCCGGACCTGAACCGGAGAAGTGTGCGTGCGAAGGACAAGATGCGAATCCAACGGCTCTATAAAAAAAGTATCTTGCATCGTCCGAGCGGGGTGATCTTCTGGAAGGTTGAGTGCGTCAAAATTGAGCCATTCCGCCTCGAGCTCTGGGCCTTCTGCAACTCGATAACCTAATCCTAAAAAGAGATCACATATCTCATTCGTCAAAATCGTTAGCGGGTGGAGACCACCTTTAAGCGTTCGCTTGGCGGGGATAGTGACATCAACTCGCTCTTCGACAAGGACTCGGGCGTCACGTTCCTCCTCAAGCAAAAAATTTCGCGCCTCAAAAGCCGCAGCAATCGCATTTTTTGCTTGGCCAATGATCTTTCCGAAGCTCGCTCTTTCTTCTGGGCTGAGCGTTCCAAGTTGCTGATTCGCGCGCGCAATCGGTGAGCGATCTCCGATATGAGCCACTTTGATTTCTTTTAATTCCTCTAGAGAAGCTGCGCTCGCGATTGCAGCTAGCGCCGTGGCCTTTGCATCATCAATGGAGTGCTCTGAAAGGCTCATAAACGGGAATCTTACTAATAATCCAGTTAACTTGAGAGGAAATACATGGTTATTGCGGCAGCGCTCGCCACATTAAAACTTTCGGCATATCCCTGCATTGGGATTGAAACCCTTTGAAAAGCTGGAGGTAACTCGGGAAGACCCCGACCTTCATTTCCAAAGATCAACACTGTAGCCAAAGACTTATCGATATCTTCCAATACCTCTCCTGAAGAACCATCGAGAGCAACAAGCGCAAGGTTGCGCCCGTAGGCAAATTGCTCGAGTGCATCAAGCGGAACATCATCGACGACGGGAATGTTCCAGAGCGAGCCAGCGGTTGAACGGACTACTTTTGGACTATATATATCGACGCCCTGGTCGCTAAAAATAACCAGATCAAAGCCGCAGGCGTCCGCAGTTCTAATTGCAGTTCCAGCATTGCCGGGATCTTGAATCTGCCAAAAATATGCAACTTTTTGCAGAGCCAGAGAATCAAAGCGGGTTAAGTCGGTGGGGAGATATTTGCAGAGGGCCAATATTCCTTGTGGCGATTGCGTATCCGCCATTGCATTCATTACCTGGTCGGTAACCATGATTACCTCATGGCGATCTAGAACTTCTTGCGCAAATTCTGAACGAAGTTTTTCGTACCCGGAATCTGTTAGGTAAAGAAGATCAATCAAGGGAGCTGTCGAGACATGCGGGACTAGTGCGCAACGTAAAGATTGCAATCCATCGGCGACAAAAGTCCGCTCAACTGCGCGGATTTTCTTCCCTCTAGGACCCAAAAGAGCCTTCACTCGCTCTACGTGAGGCGAATGAAGGCTCGTAATAGGTGCGTGAGTCAAAATTTATTTACTGTAATTGTAAATTAAATTAGGCGTTAACAACGTGTTGACGGGCTATTTCAACGAGCGCCGCAAATGCAGCAGGATCGTTGGTTGCAAGTTCGGAGAGAACTCGACGATCGACTTCGATTCCAGCGGCTTTAAGACCCTGGATGAAGCGATTGTAAGTTAATCCATGTTCACGTGCACCAGCGTTAATGCGTTGAATCCAGAGTTGTCGGAAATCGCCTTTTTTATCTTTACGGTGATCAAAGGCGTAAACCATACTGTGGGTGAGTTGTTCTTTCGCCTTGGTGAAAAGACGTGAACGTTGGCCACGATAACCAGCAGTTCTTTCGAGGGTAGTACGACGCTTCTTAGCAGCGTGGACTCCGCGTTTTACTCTAGCCATTTACCTGCTCCTTACTTCAAACCGAGCATGCGCTTGGCTGTCATGGTTACTGTCTTATTACCGGTTGCGTCATTGCTCAATCGGCGGGTAACGCGGGAAGATTTGTGTTCAAGAAGGTGGCGCTTTCCAGCACGCTCGTGCATCACCTTGCCGGTGCCAGTCAGACGAAATGTCTTCTTAGCTCCGCTGTGGGTTTTCATCTTTGGCAC
>CAIYQS010000092.1 GCA_903928395.1 uncultured Actinomycetes bacterium
CCAATTCTCTGCATCGGTGAAGACCTTGCTATCCGAGAAACTGGGAATCAAGTGGAGTTCGTTGTTAACCAATTAACAGCCTCCGTGAAGGGGTTGCACAAGCCAGACCTTAAGAAGGTGGTGTTTGCCTACGAACCGGTATGGGCTATTGGAACGGGCAGAACGGCGACACCAGCGGACGCCCAGGAGGTTTGCGCCGCGATTCGGGTAGCCTTGAAGGAGATCGGGAGCGACGAGATCGCGCAAGCCGCGCGAATTCTCTACGGTGGCTCAGTTAAGTCGGTAAATATCGTTGACATCATGAAGGAATCTGATGTGGATGGAGTCCTGGTTGGGGGCGCAAGCCTTGATCCTGAGGAATTTGCTCGCATTGCTCAGTTTCATCGCACGGCTGGCGCCTAATAAAGCGCTATCCTTACCCTCTGGCTCGCAAAAAGTGTGCCCGAACTAGTTATCTCGACGCACCAGCATTGAGCGGCTCGAAATGGGCTTGCTCCAATCTTGATGGCGGAACGAATAAAAGGAAATAAAAGGAGCCCGACTGTGGTTTTAGCATTATCAATACTTCTTGCAATTACGAGCATTTTGATGATCCTCTTGGTTCTGTTGCACAAAGGCAAGGGCAGCGGGCTCTCTGATCTCTTTGGCGGTGGGGTGTCATCAACGTACGGCGGTTCATCGGTGGTTGAAAAGAACCTCGACCGAATCACGATTGTTGTTGGGGGACTTTGGTTCGCAGGGGTAGTGTCCTTGGGTTTATATCTCAAGTAGCCCGAGCGGTTAGGAAACGGTTGGAACTTTAGTAATTTTCTGGAAACGATGTAGGGAGTAGAAAATGGCAGGAAGCGCAATCCGCGGAAGTCGCGTCGGTGCAGGCCCAATGGGTGAAGCCGAGCGCGGGGAAGCGATCGCTCGTTTTCGCGTCTCGTATTGGTGTGCAAATGGTCATGAAACCCGGCCTTCTTTCGCCGAAGATGGCACAGTCACGATTCCCAACGAATGGGATTGCCCTCGCTGTGGGTATCCAGCTGGTTTAGATAAGGATAAGCCACCCATGCCGGTTAAAAATGAACCTTACAAAACGCATTTGGCATATGTAAAAGAACGCCGCACCGAAGCCGAAGCTACAAAAATATTGGGCGATGCGCTGGCGAAATTGCGCGGGGACGACTAAATCTTCTTTAACTCCGTAATTATCAGATTCATCCCGGTACTTCGTTCCTTTAGGTGAATCCGCATGAGCGGAAACTTGCGATCAGCGAGCGCTTGACCATCACCTAGCGCTTGCGCCATAAGCAAGGTATGAAATGAAAAACTCTGATTCGGGATACTTAAGTCACTGGAATTTTCACCCGTGATCTGCAAGAAGGCGCCATTGTGCTGACCTCCTTTATGGAATTGTCCGGTTGAATGCAAGAAGCGCGGACCCCACCCGAAAGTGGTACCTCTTTGAGTTTTCTCGGCAACTAATTCTCGCAACAACGGGGCGTCTTTATCTATGCCGCGCGCCAAATAAGCCATGATCGCAAAATAATGACTTTGAGTCTTTAAGAAATCGGAAAGTTGACCAGCAAGTGAGTTTGCCGACGAGGAGCTGTAGACCGCTAAGAGATCATTTTCAAAGGCGGGCTTTAACTTAGGGACTCTTCCATCACTCCACGTTGATAATAGAGCGCCAGTGCGTTCCTTAGCTTCTGTGACATTGGGTTGATTAAATGGATCAACTTTCAAACTGTAACCAAGGAGGGCCGTTACCCACTCCCACAAAATGAATTGTTCTCCCAAGCTTCCTGTCACGATCAGGTCAGCCTTCGCCCCGTTGTGGAATCCGATTCGCAATCCTGAACCTGCCGTTTGGGCAGTTTCATTTTCGATTACGATCGGCAATCGACCGGTTTCGTTTTTGCCCGTGGACTCTGCAATTAATTGCTCAATCCAATCAGAAATTCCTGGCAATTCTGAGCCGGCATCAAAAAACGCCACATTTTGCTCGCCCGCATCAAATAATGCGGCGGCAATTTCTACGGCAGCAGAGTCAGGCTGGACGAAAGTTTCAGCTGCAGCTGCGGCATCATCGATCAATATGGATACGTCGATTCCAATAAGTGCAGCAGGAACCAAACCAAAGGCAGAAAGTGCACTGTAACGACCACCAACATGTGGATCGGCGTTTATTACCTTTAAACCATCTGCGCGGGCAGATTTATCTAATGGTGAGCCCGGGTCTGTCACGATCACAAAATGTTCTGAAGGATTTAAATTGGCGTCTTGAAAAATTTTAGTAAAAAGCGCCTTGTGAGAGGCGGTTTCAATAGTGGAACCAGATTTTGAACCCACCACTACAAGACTGTGCGCTAAATCGGCAGGAATGGCCGCTTTAATCTGTTGCGGGTCCGTTGTGTCCAATACCGTAAGTTGCTTGTTGAAGGTTTTGGCAATCACCTCGGGGGCCAGTGAAGAACCTCCCATGCCTGCCAGCACTATTGATGTAATTCCCTTTGATCTTGCCCACGCAGTAAGTGCATCAAGTTCAGGAAGTAGTGCTCGAGATGAAATCGGGAGGTCAATCCAGTTCAACCGAATTGCTGCTTCAGCTTGTGCTTCCTCACCCCACAATGTCTGATCTTTTGCAGCTAAGCGTGCGGTAATTGCATTAAGAGAAACTTTGGTATTCGTAGAAGCAACGTTTACCTTTGATCCAGAAAGAGTAATCATTAGGACACCGCACTCACATTGTCTAGTAGTTCTTGCCATGCATCGGCAAATTTCTTAACACCTTCATTTTCAAGCACCGTGACCACATCAACAAAATCAATTCCTGAAGCTCTGAGTGAAGTGAAGTGTTCGTGAGCAGTTGGAATTGCCGAAGTGATCGTGTCACCTCGAACCACACCATGGGCTCGAACTTCATTCAAAGTTCCCTCTGGCATGGTGTTGACGCAATTTGATGCAACTAACTCAATCACGTATCGAGTCGGGTCGTACTGCTTGTCCTTTACTCCGGTGGATGCCCACAGTGGTCGCTGCAGATTGCCACCTTTTGCCTCCAATTCCTTCCAGCGAGGAGACTGAATCGAATGCAAAAAGCACTCGTAGGCGAGATCGGCGTTTGCAATGGCAGCTTGGCCACGTAATGGAGAATGTGGAGCAATTGCATCTAAGCGTTTATCGATTTCGGTATCGATGCGAGAGACAAAAAAGGAAGCAACAGATTGAATGTTGCTGATCGACTCTCCTGCCGCAAGGCGCTTTTCTAACCCAGTGAAATAGGAATCAATCACCTTCTCGTATCGCTCAACCGAGAAAATTAAGGTGACATTCACGCTAATTCCACTTGCCGTGAGTTCAGTTATTGCCGGCAGACCCTCGAGTGTTGCAGGCACTTTAATTAAGAGATTTGGGCGATTTACAAGTTGCCATAAATATTTGCCTTGAGCAATAGTTGGCTCAGTCTCGTGGGCCAAGAACGGATCCACCTCAATACTCACCCGACCGTCAACTTGGTGAGATTTAAGGTAAGTGGCCTCGAAGAGGTCGCACGCTTGCTTTACATCTGCTGTTGTAAGAGCCGTCACAATTTCAATAACGGAATTCCCGGCTGCTTTTAACGCCAAAATGTCATCGCGATACAACGCTGAAGCCTTGATCGCGGCGGAAAAAATGCTCGGATTTGTAGTCACGCCTACAACGCTCGAACTCGCTATGAGATTGGCCAAGCTTCCACTTTGAAGACGGTCTCGCGACAAATCATCTAGCCATATTGAGACTCCAGAATCGCTAACAGCCTGCAGATTTGAACTCATTATTTTGCCGCCTTTGCAATGGATTCTTTCGCCGCGAAAACAACTGCTTCATTTGTAAACCCAAATTCTTGAAAAAGGGTTCCGGCGGAAGCGGAGGCACCAAAGTGATTGAGACCTATTGAAATACCAGCGTCACCTACATATTCACGCCATCCAGTTGTTACTCCTGCTTCAATGCTCACTCTGGCTTTCACGCTGGAAGGGATTACCGATTCTTGGTAAGCCATATCAGTCTCTTCAAACCATTCTAAGCAGGGCGCGCTTATGACTCGAGCGTGGATGCCTTCCTGTTCGAGTAATTCTTGTGCAGCGATGGCGAGTGAAACTTCCGAGCCAGTAGCAATCAATAACACTTGAGCAGCGCCCTTAGCCTCACTGATGACGTATGCGCCTTTTGCTGTTCCTTCGGCACTTGCAAATTTCGCACGATCTAACACCGGAAGATTTTGGCGCGACAAAGCGAAACCCGTGGGTTTGCTTCGGGTGATTACTTCGCGCCAGGCGATAGACGTTTCATTCGCATCTGCTGGACGAACAATGGCTAAATTAGGAATTAATCGGAGCGAGGCAAGATGTTCAACTGGTTGATGTGTTGGTCCATCTTCACCTAACCCAATCGAATCATGGGTCCAAACAAAGGTAACTGGGATATTCATGAGTGCTGCTAGGCGGACCGATCCGCGCATGTAATCGCTGAATACTAAAAATGTGCCACCAAAAGGTTTAGTCAATCCATGAAGTGCAATACCGTTCAGGATTCCGCCCATCGCGTGTTCGCGAATTCCAAAATGGATTAGGCGACCGTAGGGATCGGCGCCTTCCATAGCACTAGATAACGGTAAAAAGGATTTGCTTCCGCTAATGGTGGTGTTGTTGCTTCCGGCAAGGTCAGCAGAGCCGCCCCAAAATTCTGGAAGAATAGTTGCAATCGCTGAGATTACCTTCCCCGATGCGGCTCTTGTCGCAACATCCTTTCCAGCAGGAAATTCCGGAAGTACCTTTTCCCATCCGGCAGGTAAATCTTTGGAACGCAAGCGCTCGAGTAATGCGGCACGTTCTGGATTCTTTGCTTGCCAACGTTCGAAGTCATTTTCCCACGTTGCCCTGAGAGCTTGTCCGCGGTTAATAATTTGGCGGGTATGAGCCAAGACGTGATCTGGAACGAAAAAACTTACGGCTGGATCCAGCCCCAATAAGACTTTTGTTGCGGCTATTTCATCCGCACCGAGAGCTGAGCCGTGCGATTCTGCAGTTCCTTGCGCGTGTGGAGCGGGCCAAGCAATCGTGCTGTGCATCCGAATAAAGGTTGGACGATCAGTGGTTGATTCGGCGATGATCATCGCCTCTTCAAGGGCTACGCGATCAATATTTCCATCCGGAAGCGGTTTAACCTCAAGGACATTCCATCCATATGCACGGTATCTGCCAGCAACATCCTCTGTAAAGGCGAGATGAGTATCTCCCTCGATAGAAATACGGTTATCATCGTAAATCATTTTTAAATTGCCGAGTGCTTGAGTTCCAGCTAGCGAAGATGCTTCGCCACTGACGCCTTCTTCAAGATCTCCGTCAGAGCAGATCACCCAAATATTGTGGTCGAAGAGTTGGGTTTCGCTATCAGGATCGAGCAAACCTTTTTCATAACGAGCGGCCATAGCCATACCAACTGCATTAGATATTCCAGCGCCGAGCGGTCCCGTCGTGGTTTCAACACCGTTTGTGTGGCCATATTCAGGGTGGCCGGGTGTCAATGAATGATGGGTACGAAAAGATTTGAGGTCATCTAACGAAAGGCCGTAACCACAGAGGAAGAGTTGTACATAGAGCGTGAGGGAGGAATGGCCACACGAAAGCACGAAACGGTCGCGCCCGAGCCAAGAAGAATCTGTCGGATCGTGCTTGAGAAACCGTTGAAAAAGTGTGTACGCAACTGGCGCAAGAGCCATTGCGGTCCCCGGATGTCCATTGCCGACTTTCTGCACGCTATCCATCGCCAGCGCGCGCGCGATTACTACGGCTTCGTCATCGACCTTGCTCCAGGTGCTACGTTCCATGCGACCTATCTCCCCGTCTATGGATGAATCACTTATTACTAAAGGCGTTTGCTTTGAAACCAATATTCCAGATAGTCAGCCAAATTACCCCAGCTCCAAGTAGATGGGCGGCAACCAGCGCTTCAGGAAGGTGGGTGAAATATTGGATATATCCGATAAGTCCCTGACCCAGACATACAGCTAGAAAGAGGAGAACTTTTTTTCCAATAAAGGAGCGGTTCTCGGGGGATTCAGAAACTTTGATTACCAGGAGTAATCCAACGGTGAGAGAAATTAGGGCAATGACGGTATCGGCGTGAATCCAAGAGATAAGGCGAGGATCAATGTGGTAACGCTTAGCCTGAATATCTCCAGCATGTGGTCCGCTTCCGGTGACCACGGTTCCAAGCGTGATAACAACTACGCTCAAAAATGCGAGGACTCGGATAAGGAGTCGAGTCGTCGGAAGAACAACGGTTCTGGCTTTTGCAATTACCCTTTCGCGAAGCGAAAGTGATGCGGCGACAAGAACGATTGACAGCAAGAAATGAGCTGAGACAGCGAAAGGATTCAGTTTGGTGAGGACTGTGATGCCCCCTAGAACAATCTGCGCCACAATTCCAATCAATTGAGTGATGGCGAGCAAACGAATCAATTTCCAATCGCTCCGCCCTTTGCCCCAACGATAGGCGCCAATCACAGCTGCAAGTATCACAAGAACAAGAAGTACTGTGAGAAGACGATTGCCGAACTCAATCCAGGAGTGGAGGGTGCCCTGGGCCTGGTGCGGAACCGGGGCGATAGATCCACCAACGCATTGAGGCCAAGTGGGGCACCCGAGCCCGGAACCAGTTAGCCGGACAGCGCCTCCGGTCAGGATAATGCCTACCTGCAAGACCACGAGTGCCGTAAAGATCAAACTGGCAGGATTCACGGTTGTAGCCTATTGCTTCGCGTGCTGGTTTCACGCGTCAACCTCCCACCTTCCAACTCCGTTCCCACCTGCCGCCGCGCCAATTGGCGCAAATCGACGAATTACGCAACACTATTGTTGTGAAAAAGGGCGAGGATAAG
>CAIYQS010000093.1 GCA_903928395.1 uncultured Actinomycetes bacterium
GATAAGTCGAAGTACCGGCAATTCAAAGTGCTCAAAAATTCGCCGGACAATGTGGTACCTGCCCTCATGGATAGATATCTCAACCCAAGAATGTTTTGGGTTTATCTCTCTGATCGTTTTGATCTCCAGCGCACGAGCCAATCCATCGACGAGCGAAATTCCCTGCAAAATCTGGGAAATTTGTTCCTTCGACAAAACCCCTTCAATCTCGACAAGGTACTTTTTCACCATGCCATATGAAGGATGAGTTGCGCGGTGAGCGAGATCCCCGTCATTGGTGAGCAGAATCAACCCTTCGCTCTCACGATCTAACCGTCCAACGTGAAAAAGGCGCTCATTTCTGTCCTTGAAGTAATCCCCTAAAGAAGGACGCCCGTCCGGATCAGACATCGTTGACAAAACACCTACTGGTTTATGAAAAGCAAGATAAACTTTTGTCTTTTTCATCGAAATTGATTCACCATCAACTTCAACTTTAGAGATTTCTGGATCAATCTTGGTACCCAACTCCAGAATTTGGACCCCGTTAACACTCACTCGTCCATCGACTATGAGTTGCTCACTTGCTCGGCGACTCGCAATTCCAGCATCTGCAAGGACTTTTTGAAGGCGAACTAAGGTCATTTTTTTCCTCTCATCACGGCCAAGGCGGGCGTGGAAGACCATAATCGGTCCGAGAGTGAGTCTAAACCGTTCCTCGTTGGAAGCGAAATTGCAAGCAAATCAGGCAGATTTATTGTGATCTTACGGTGCGGGCCGCTTGAGGTGGGATATCAGAATAACTTTTCAGTCGGTGAGCGTGGCCAATACTTCGTCTAAGCCGTCAAGATCTGGCAAGAATGGAGCTAGCGCTGGAAGATCTGTAATCCCTCGAATTCCGATCTTCTCCAGGAAATAACTAGTGGTCCCGTACAAAATCGCGCCAGTTTCTGGCTCCACGCCACGTTCTTCCACCAATCCCCGTGTGAGTAATGTCTTCATGACGGCTTCTACATTCACTCCACGAATCGCCGAGACTCGAGCCCGCGACACCGGTTGGCGATAGGCGATGACCGCCAACGTTTCAAGAGCCGCCTGGGTCAGGCGACTTTGCTGCCCATCAAGTACGAACTTTTCAACTAATGGAGCTTGATCAGGATGGCTATAAAATCTCCAACCGCCAGCCACCTCTCGCAATTGGAAACCTCTCCCCTCACTTTCATAACGTGCAGCGAGGTTTCGTAGGGCAGCGATGACCGTTTCAGTCGGAACTTCAGTTATCTGCGCCAGAATCACCTCGGTAACAGGCTCATCAACGACCATCAGAATCGCTTCGAGTGCTCTATTTAGTTCAACTTCAGACATTTATTCCTCTTTTGTCTCAGAATCAACTGCTTGTACTGGAATATCGAATTCATCGCTCACCGTAATTTCATCCCCTGAACCCGCAACCCAGGTGATTTGCAATTCACCGAGTGCGACAACTTGTTCAAATCGCAGTGCGCCTTCGCGATAAAGTTCTAATAGCGCTAGGAATCTCGCCACAACGACCAGGGTCGAATCTGCATCGCCTACGAGGTTCCTAAAACTCGATCTTCCACTCTTTCGCAAAAGTTCCACGAGCTTTGCCGCTTCTTCAATAACGCTCACAAGCGGGTGATGAATATGATCTACAGATAAAACGGGAAGCGATTTCGGTTGCAGCACTCTCTCAGCTATGGCCGCAAAACGATTCACGCCGACACCAATTAATACTTCTGGAAGTAGTTGCGCAAAGTGACTCTCCATCGCGACAAGTCTCGGAAAACTCTTGTCGGCAATTTCAATGCGGTCGTGAAAAATAGCCGCGATTTCTTTAAAGGCTCGATATTGAAGTAGTCGTGCAAAAAGTAGATCTCTTGCTTCAAGTAAAGCCAGATCTCCCTCATCTTCGACTTCTCCACTTGGAAGTAACCGGGCTGCTTTTAGGTCTAACAAGGTCGCAGCAACAACCAGGAATTCAGTCGTCTGATCGAGATCCCAACCCTCCTCAGAGCCCTCTAACGCCCGTATATAGGCGATAAAATCATCTGTCACTACCCCAAGTGCAACCTCGGTTATATCCATTTTATGTCGCGAAATTAACTGCAATAGCAGGTCAAAAGGGCCATCAAAGTTACTTAGGTGAACTGAAAAAGCGCTTTCACTCCCTTCAATTATCAGATCGCTCATGAGGATAAAGGTACTCATTTAGCGCTTGCCTTGCTGACCGCACCGCCGTAAAGTCCGCGACATGGCAAATAGCACTTCAAAGGTTTCTCGACTGGCAGATAAATCGACAAATCGTGATGAGGAACTCGCAACTACCTCCTCAGTATTAGGAAGGCCCATCATCGACTTCCCGATGGTAGTTAGCACCCCAGAACCGGGACGTGCTCGGGTTATTTCGATCGTGAATCAAAAGGGTGGCGTTGGGAAGACCACGACAACTATTAATCTTGGGGCTGCGCTCGCCGAACTCGGGCGCCGCGTTCTTCTCATCGATTTCGATTCTCAGGCTTCAATGACTACCGGGCTGGGCATCAAACCCGCACAATTAAAAGAACAATACGGATCAATCTGGTACTTACTGAACGATCCGCAATCTTCGATCCAAGATTTTATTCTTAAGTCAAATGTTCCCGGACTGGATTTTATTAGGGGGCATGAGGATCTCGCCGCGGCCGAAGCTGCATTCGTCACAGAAATTGCCAAGGAGCACAAGCTTCGCAAAATCATCGCCCCTGTGTTGGATTTGTATGATGATATTTTGATCGATTGCTCACCCTCTTTAGGTACTCTCACCATTAACGCGTTGACGGCCTCAAATGGCGTTCTTATCCCGATGGAGTGTGAGTACTTTGCGGTGCTTGGGCTCAGTCTCGTCAAGAAAACCATTGAAAAGATTCGCGAGAACACCAACCCTCATCTAGTAATCGATGGGATTTTGGCGACTATGTTTGATCGTAAAACCGGTCACTCTAGAGATGTACTTGAGCTCATTGATAAAGAGTTCCCAGCAGAGCTCCTGGACACAATTATTTCCAGAACAGTGCGCTTCTCGGAATCGACTGTAAAAGGTGAGCCGGTTACATCATATGCCAGCAGTTCACTGGGCGCGCTTTCTTATCGCCGATTAGCTCGAGAATTAATATCTCGTGGAGGTGCAAAATGAGTCGCAGAGTCAGCCTTCCCGGCGCTGAAGAGTTGTTCAGACAGACGACTACGTTGAGCGCTGTACCGTCAGTTACGCCTACGCCTATCGAAGATCAACCTCAAGCTCCCATTAACCCTGCGCCTAATAAGAAGACGGTACGCACGACACCACGCCGCCGCGTTAATACCTTTGATCGCTCTCCCAGCGGGCGCGAACGACATGACGAAAAGATTACTGTCTATCTTTCACCAGAGGAGCTTTACGATCTGGAACAAGCTCGCCTAGCACTTCGAGGTGATCTTGGGTTGGCGGTAGATCGCGGTCGAATTGTTCGCGAATCATTAGCGATCATCATCGCCGATTTGGAATCCAAAGGAGACCAATCCATCATTGCTCGTCGCTTACGAGGTCGCTAACTCGACTTTTTCGCACGCGGATGCGCGCTTGAGTAACTCTCTCGTAATTTGTCTATAGTCACAAGAGTATAAATCTGTGTGGTTGTAACGGAAGAGTGTCCCAATAGTTCTTGTACGACTCGAATATCAGCGCCACCATCAAGAAGATGCGTTGCATAGGAATGTCGCAGCGAATGTGGTGAGACCTTTGTTTCGATCTTTGCCCGCTCAGCCGCTAACGAGACTATTTTCCACATAGTTTGTCGCGACAATCGACCCCCTCGATCGTTAAGGAAGAGAGCACTTCGTGCTTTTCCAACCAAACCGGGTCGAACTCGGACTAGGTATTGATCGAGCGCATCACGGGCGTATTTTCCTAAGGGAACGACGCGAACTTTCTGGCCCTTTCCAGTTAGGCGAAGCGCTGGAACTTGCCCACCATCCGATTTCAAAACATCATGTAAATCTAAATCGACAACTTCAGAGATTCTGGCTCCGGTTCCGTAAAGTAGTTCAACGATGGCTGTTTCGCGGAGCGAACTGGGGTCTTCTGGAAATTTTGTTGCTTCAATCAAATCACTAACCTCGGCGATAGTTAGTGCCTTCGGCAATCGGGACTTTAGACGTGGGGGGCGAACATCCTTAACTTGATTAATTACCTTAGCTTCTTTGCAGGAAAATGCGACGGCGTTTCGGATTGAAACCACAAAACGAGCAATGGAACTTTCGGCCAATCCCCGCGCTCTCGCTCCAGCAATATAACTTTCAACCTCCGCGGGAGTCACTAAGGTCAAGTCCTCTATTCGGGATTCTGAAATAAAGAAGGATAAATCCCGCTCGTAAGCACTTATCGTATTCTTGCTCAGACCTCGTTCAACAATTAAGTAGTTGAGGTACTCACGTAATTGCGAATTAGCGAGAGTCATTTCTCTTTATCGCTGCCGATATCAACCCAGCAAAGAGTGGATGTGCCTGAGTTGGTCGAGAAAGGAACTCAGGGTGTGCTTGCGTTCCAACGTAGAAAGGATGATTATCGGATTTAAGTTCAACGAATTCAACGAGGTGTCCATCTGGAGAAAGTCCAGAGAA
>CAIYQS010000094.1 GCA_903928395.1 uncultured Actinomycetes bacterium
GTGCGACGGCGATTATTCGTGTCTCCTGATGAACTTCACATTCAAAGGTAAGAATATTGTCGGAAAATTCTGTTGCTCGAACCAGCGCTCGCACCTCACTTCCAATTGAAACTGCGCCACGCATTTGAATTGAAGCTCCAATCGTGAAGGATGTCTCCCCAGTTCCAAAGAATTCTGCGATTGCCGCGCTGCACGCACTTTCGACAACATTCAAGGCACAGTTGGCGGCGAGGACTGGCAAGTCATTAATCCCTTGCGCGACACCAGTATCAAGCGGCCTGACGGTGAGCGAAGCCATCCCCACCGAACCGAGGAATTGTGCGGGATCCATGCCTAAAACTTAACGGATGACCCGTTAAAAAGTAGAGTTACTCGCCCTCTGTAAAGTCGTGGCGAATCTCGTGAGTGAACTCCTGAGTTACCTGAATAGAGGTTGTTCCATCAAAGGAAAAGTTGGTAATCGTCGTCGAAGAGAAGAATTCCACTTGACTCTGTCCCGCCAAAGCCGCGGTTTGCTGCCGAATTCGGTCTTGCAAATCTTGGGGAGCCTGTTCATTACACGTGCTTCGAAGTAAATTTTGCATAAAAGCGAGCGCGGCGCTTTCGTGAATCAAAACCTCGTTGCACCCTTCACACTCTTGGAAATGGAACTGGAAAATCTGGTATTCCTGCTCGGAGGGCAACTCATGATCAATATAAAGGAAGAGGGTCTGCAGCACTTGGTCGCAAGGCACGGAATGAACGTTATTCATTGCTGCCTCCCCTATTGAAGCCACGATCCTTGGCGTAATCGGCTAATGAGGTGCGCAATAATTTTCGTCCGCGATGTAACCGGGACATGACGGTTCCTGAAGGAACTCCAACGATGTCCGCTATCTCTTTATACGAAAATCCTTCTACATCCGCTAGATAAACCGCGATTCGAAAATCCTCTGGCATGGCAGCGAGCGCTGCTCGAACATCTAGATCTGCGATTCCATCAAGTGCAACATCCTCTGCAGAACGGCCCTGGTCGCTGGTATGACTGGCGGCATCATAAATCTGCCAATCTTCGAGTTCGCCATCGCTGATCTGCGGACGACGTTGATCCTTGCGATAGGTATTGATGAAGGTCGTCGTCAGAATGCGGTAAAGCCAGGCCTTCAAATTGGTACCTGGTTCAAATTGATGAAAGGCTACAAAGGCTTTGGCATAGGTATCTTGAACCAAATCTTGCGCGTCGTGCTGATCTTTTGTGTAGCGAAGCGCAGCTGCGTAAAGCTGATTGGTGTACTGCAGTGCGTCGCGTTCAAAGCGCGCCTTTTTTGCGGCAGCGCTTTCTGAAGCGCGATCTACAACCGCGACCTCTGAATTGCTGGCGTCCATGACGGCCAAGGCTACACTCACACGTTGAGAACCACCTGAGGGAGCCCTTTATTCCCCTCAATTAGGCACGCTGTCAAAAAAGGGTTTCAGGCTCCCCTAATTCAATGGGTTCGATCAACCGTGGCCCATTATTTGCCGTCGAATTAACGAGCGAAGCCACTGGATAAGCCGCCAGCCCCTTAGCCGGCTCCTTGACCTCCAACAATCCCCTGATTTCATCGGTACGTTTAATGGCGGGGTCGAGCCACGAGTTCCAGCGATCGGTAGGCAAAAAGGTTGGCATTCGACTATGAACAGTCGCTAAGAATCCAACTGAGGGTCTGGTGATAATCGCCGCACTCTCTTTATAACTTCCGTCTGGTGCACGCCAGCGATCCCAAATTCCGGCGAAAGCAATGAGCCCGTTGCCGTGAATAAAAAATGGTTGCTTTGGAGAATAACGACCCATCTCTGTCGCCCACTCGTAATAACCTGTTGCGGGAATCAAACAACGACGCGAAACAAAAGCACTTCGAAATGTTGGTTTTTCGTGCACCGTTTCGATGCGCGCATTGATTGCTTGGGATTGTGACCGTAACGCTTCTTGCGCATCATGAGCCCAAGGCGCGATCAGCCCCCAAGAGACCGTCGTTAACTCTCGTTCGACTTTGAGGTTGTCACGCACAATATAAATTTCGCGAGTAGGAGTGATGTTCCAATCAGCTGGAAGAATTGGACCGGCATACCCAGTTGAAATCGCAAACGCTTCCAAGATGTCATCTTGCTCTGCTGAGAGAGCATATCGACCGCACATGAGCGTAAAGGTATCTCAGGTAGGCTTGCGATATGACGAATCTATGGCTCGCCCCGCAACGAGGCAACCATGCGATCGAAGCCGTCCTCACCATTCCAGGTTCTAAATCTGTAACTAATCGCGCGTTGATTTTGGCTGCGCTCTCTAATTCTCCTTCCGTACTTCGGCGCCCGCTGCATTCTCGAGATTCAGCGCTCATGATCGCGGGGCTCAAAGCACTAGGCGTGAGCATAGAAACCGCTACCAACGGGGATCTGACCATCACTCCTGGGCAACTCTTTGGTCCGGCCTCGATTGACGTTGGAAATGCAGGGACAGTGATGCGCTTTCTTCCGCCTGTCGCTGCCATGGCCAAAGGAATAATTCACTTCGATGGCGACGCGCGGTCCTATGAAAGACCACTCGGGCCGGTTATTAAGGCTTTGGAAGCACTTGGGGTCAGCATCGAACATGGCGGTCGTTACAGCCTTCCAATAACTATAAATGCCAACGGTCAACTACGGGGCGGAACAGTTGAAGTCGATGCCACCTTATCCAGCCAATTTATATCTGCCTTGCTTCTCGTTGCCCCCGCCACCAAAGAGGGCATAACAGTTCGGCATATTGGAAGTTCACTTCCATCTTTGCCCCATATTGAAATGACTATTTCAATGCTTCGCGAAAAGGGTGTCGAAGTCCTTGTGGGAGAGAACGAGTGGACCGTTAAACCAGCAATCATGGCAGGTGCAGATTCTGTGATTGAGCCTGATCTTTCGAACGCGGCGCCATTTATGGGAGCTGCAATGTTGTGCGGCGGAACCGTAATTATCAGAGATTGGCCACGCGTCACAACACAACCCGGCGATGAACTTCGCAAAATATTTACGGCAATGGGCGCACTCGTTGAATTTCGCGGGAATGATTTAGCAATCACCGGTGATCAGATCCATGGGATTGATATCGATTTACACGATGTCGGTGAGCTCACTCCTTCTATCGCTGCGCTCTGCCTCTTTGCAGATTCAGCGTCATACCTTCGCGGCATCGCCCACCTGCGGACGCACGAAACAGATCGGCTAGCCGCGCTAGCGACGGAAATAAATAATTTGGGGGGAGAAGTACTTGAGGAACCCTCCGCTCTTCGAATAATTCCAAGAGCACTTCATGCCGGAACTTTCCACACCTACGACGACCATCGACTTGCGACAGCTGGTGCCATGATTGGTCTGCGCGTCCCGGGTATTGAAGTTGAAAATATTGAAACTACGCGCAAAACGTTGCCAGATTTTCCAGGTGCCTGGGCCGACCTTCTCAGTGGAGTCCGATGACCGCTCGCGAACTCGACGAAGATGACGTTCGGATCCGTCCAAAACGTTCTTCCAGACCGCGTACCAAAGATCGTCCCGATTATTCGGACGCTGCCCTCGCCCGCATAATTGCCGTTGATCGTGGGCGAAGCGCGGCTCTCATTGAAGCAAGTGGTGTTGTAGTAACAGCAATGAAAGCCCGTGAACTCGGCAAGAAATCGGTGGTCGTTGGAGATATCGTCCGCATCGTTGGCGACATTTCTGGCAAATTAGACACGTTAGCGCGAATCGTTGCGGTGGAGCCCAGACGAAATGAACTCACCCGCACCGTTGAAGATGATGCCGGTATGGAGCGCATGATTGTTTCAAACGTTGATCAGATTGGAATCGTCCTCGCCGCGGCGAACCCAGAACCACGTCACGGTTTTATTGATCGAGCGCTAGTGGTCGCTTTTGATCAGCGAATCACTCCGCTCATCATCATGACAAAATGCGACTTGGCCGATCCAACAGAATTTTTGGCTGCATACAAAGATCTCAATGTGGATTCGATCCAAATTCAGCGCGGTGGTGATCTCTCGCAGTTGCGGCAACATTTAGCCGGCCAACGCACGGTTCTGCTAGGACACTCTGGCGTGGGCAAATCCACGCTTGTTAATGCGCTCGTGGATACCGCTCACCGAGCAACAGGTGACGTGAACGACGTTACCGGGCGAGGTCGTCATACATCATCAAGTGCCATTGCACTGGAACTCAATGACAAGTCTGGCTGGATTATTGATACCCCAGGTGTACGTTCTTTCGGCTTAGCCCACGTCCAACGCGATCGGGTGATCGGGGCGTTTTCGGAATTTGCCGTGGCAATCGAGCATTGCCCTAGAAATTGCTCACACGATGAAGAAGACTGCGCGCTTAATTCCATGATTACAGATCCCAACTCCCTTGCCAGATTGGCCAATCTCCGGGGACTACTTCGCGAAGGTAAACTAAACTCATGAGAGATCTTGCGCAGGACTTATTGCTCGCACATCAACTTGCAGACGCTGCGGATTCGATTAGTCGAGATCGATACCAGTCCCTTGACCTCGTAATAGAAACCAAGCCTGACCTCACCCCAGTGACCGATGCTGATAAAGCGGTAGAAACCAAGATCCGTGAAACGCTAGCCGAACAGCGGCCAGATGATTTGATCGTTGGTGAAGAGTTCGGGACTCCTACTCTCGATGGAAACAGTTATTACTGGGTGATCGATCCGATTGATGGCACCAAAAATTTTCTACGCGGAATTCCGACGTGGGCGACCCTCATTGGATTGTGCAACCCACAAGGTGAAGTAGTTGTCGGAGTTGTCAGTGCACCCGCACTGTATCGACGCTGGTTTGCCTCGCTCGGAGGCGGAGCGTATGTCAGCGAAAACGGTGGAGCGCCAACGAAAATTCAAGTTTCAAAAGTTCGGGAACTGAAAGATGCGTCCTTGTCTTACTCAGATTTGATTGGTTGGGGCGATCGCAAAGCGGCATTTCTAAACTTGCAAGATTGTATTTGGCGCACTCGCGCACTTGGGGATTATTGGTCGCACATGTTGGTCGCCGAAGGCGCGGTAGATATTTCAGTTGAACCCACGCTCGCCCTCTGGGATATGGCAGCGCTCGACATCATCGTCCGTGAAGCAGGGGGAACCTTCACCAATATTGATGGCGTTCCTGGTTCCCATGGTGGCAGCGCTGTTGCGAGCAATGGCATTCTTCACAATGAATTTTTAGCAGCCATCAGGCCATGAGATTTCTTTGGTTCGGTAAAAAGAAAGAAGCAAAGGCGCCAGTTGAAGTTGAAGTAACGCGGGAACCGCAAGAGGTTTATTCGATCATTGGATACCAATGCCTAACCGCTCCACTATCCGGTACTAAAGCGCTCAAAAACGTAGAGTTGAGCCATCAGGTGATTAATTCAATGATCTTGACGCTTGTGTCACAGGAGCACTCCCCCGCGTACATCGCGGCGCAAGAATTTTTCCAAGAACAAGGAGCTAATGTTTTGCCGGTTCGGGATTATTCCTTCAACGCTGAACGCGGGCTAAGCGGTCGGGTTCAGGACGCAGAGGTAACTCGAACCGTATTAATAGGGCCGGCACCGGTGATCGCTCGCGCGACGACACCCTTTAATGCCGCAATAGCGGATGCCGTATTGGCAACTCCTGAAAGCAGCGTGGTAGCGATAGATGGAATCGCTTATGCCACCTACTCGATCAATTGCGAACTTATTTAAAGTTCTAGCCACCCATGATGAGGTAGCTCATCAGCGCGCTCTGGTCCCCATGTTCCTTTGAAATAAGGCGAAAGATGCGGCTCGTTATTAATAATGCCTTCGACGATGCGCCAGGTTTCAAGAACCGAATCAATATGCGTAAACCTCTTGTGATCCCCGGCCATTGCTGCTCGAAGTAAACGTTCGTATGCTTCCTGACGATCTCCGAGCGCCGCCGAAAAATTAACGGTTAATTTCACAGGTTCGGTTTTGAGATGATCTCCCGGAGATTTAGCCTGTAACTCAATATCCACGCCATCGCTCTTACCTAGACGGAATCGGAGCAAGTTGGCAGAACCCTCTTGATCTTCAGCAAATAGCAGTCGAGGAGGTTGCTTAAACTCAATAATGACTTCGAGTGTAGATTCTTCGAGGTGTTTTCCGGTCCGCAAATAAAACGGAACCCCGGACCAACGCCAGTTATCAATAAACATCTTTGCTGCTGCATACGTCTCGGTCATTGATCCTGGTGCAACACCCGCTTCATCAAGATATCCAACATACTGTCCGCGGATCACGTTTTCGGGCTTGAGTGCAGCGATGGCGCGAAATACTTTTAGTTTTTCATCTTCCATCGTCTTTGATGAGAGATCAGAAGGTGGCTCCATAGCAATGAGAGCTAGTACTTGCAACAAGTGATTCTGAAGCACATCGCGGATAGCACCTACGCCATCATAGAAAGCACCACGTCCTTCAACACCAAAGTCCTCAGCCATAGTGATTTGGATGCTGCTGATATAGCGATGGTTCCAGAGCGGTTCCCAGATTGAATTCGCAAATCGGAAAATCAAAATATCTTCAACCGACTCTTTGCCTAAATAGTGATCAATTCTGTAAATACGTTCTTCGGGAAGAACCGCTTCAAGAACATCTTGCAATGAAATAGCGGAATGCAGGTCGCGGCCAAAGGGTTTTTCTACGACCAGGCGGCACCGCTCTGTTAATCCAACTTTTGCTAGCCCTTGCGTCACATTGCCAAAGAAGGCTGGTGGGATAGCTAAATAAATGACAGGGCATTGTTTATCTTTAAGAACCTCTGCAAGATCTTCGTACAATTTTGAATTTTCGTAGTTTCCAACTACTAGAACGAGTTCTTCATCAAGCCGAGTAAGTATTTCGCGATCGGGATCAGGAAATACCGCCTTTATGGCCTCAAGTGCATGCGCCGTAAATTGCTCGTGATCCCACTTCGTTGATGCAACTCCGACAACAGGACATTTGAGCGAATCATGAACCGCCATGCTGTAAAGCGCGGGGAACAACTTTTTCTTCGCCAAATCTCCTGTCGCGCCGAATAGAACAAGGACGTCGGCTTCTTGTAGATCGATGATACGAGCGTTCATCTACTTCTTTTTCGCTTCCACGTGCCCACCAAATTTCTTCCGCATAGCAGAGAGAACCTTATTGGCGTACAAATCATTCCCTCGGGAACTGAATCGTCCCATCAACGAAGCGCTCAAAACATTGGCTGGTACTCCAGCATCGATTGCAGTCTGAACCGTCCAACGGCCTTCTCCTGAGTCGGCCACCGACCCTTCATACCTAGCGAGTTCAGGGTCTTCGGTATACGCAGTCGCCGTAAGATCTAAAAGCCAGGAAGCAACAACAGAACCGCGACGCCAAACCTCTGTCACTTCCTCCATATCAAAGTCATATTTGGTTTCAACATGGTCCCCAACGGCAGTTGGGTGTTTAATCCCCGCTGCAGCAGCATGAATCAAGTTAAGGCCTTCGGCGTATGCGGCCATTGCGCCGTATTCAATCCCGTTGTGAACCATCTTGATAAAGTGACCCGATCCGACTGGCCCGCAATGTAAAAATCCAAATTCGGATTGGGAAGGTTCCCCAGTCCGACCTTGAGTGCGCGGCGCAGATTCAACGCCTGGCGCCATAGCTTTAAAAATTGGTTCGAGGCGATCGACGACTTCTTTCTCGCCACCAATCATCAGAGAGAAACCACGTTCCAACCCATAAACTCCGCCAGAGGTTCCAACGTCAACAAAGTTAATCCCCTTAGTAGCTAACCAAGCGGCGTTTGCAATGTCGTCGCGATAGAAAGTATTTCCGCCATCAATAATTGTTGATCCCGGCGCTAAATGCTCTGCCACCGCATGAATTGTTGCCTGCGTTACTTCAGCGGGAACCATGATCCAAACAAACTGGGGATTGGAAGCATCGTTAAATCGCGTTAAGTCTGCAAGAGTTGAAAGTGGTGTAAATCCTTCCGCAGCTACCGATTTGACCGTGTCGGGATTGACATCGTAAACCGCAATATTTACCGAGCCCCCGGCATGTGACTGAATACGACGTGCAATATTGGCACCCATGCGCCCTAACCCAACAACAGTTAATTGAATCCCGCTCATGGTGCTCTCCTCTTGTAAACCTTGCTAATTAAATACTTTCTTATACAGATAGGTCTGTCAGGAGCTGAAGATGTCCAGCCGGTGAACTTTTATCCAAAAGCCCGACCGGACCCAGATTAACCTCCTGCAACGCTGCAGCTTTGCTCTCCCCGAGTGCGAACACGAAAATGTGTTTCGCCTTTGCCAGCCGCGATAGCGAGAGACTCACCCGCAATGAAGGCAACTTAGGTGAATTATGGACTGCTATCGCCACCGTTGCGACTTCTGGATCAAATAGCCCAGGAAACAGGCTTGCAATGTGTCCATCCTCACCCATGCTTAACACTACGGCGTCAAAATCACGGGTGCCCAGTTCCAGAGCTACTTCAGTTGCATAGTTTTGTGCCGCGGTATCGACATCCCCCGTGGAATCTACTCGGTGAAAGACGACATTTGACTTACACAACCCAAAACCTGAAATGAGGGTGGTGTCATTTCGGTCTGGGTGCTCAAAAGGAAGAAAACGCTCATCCGAGAACCAGATATGAAGCATCGAGCCCTCAAAAGCATTGTTTATCCGTATCAATCTGAAGAGATCGGAGTCAATAGCCTTAGCTGTGGCAAGACCGGTGCGACCTCCGGTGAGCACAATATGAGCGGTCTTTGTATTTCTCCAGGCATCAGAGATTGCTGCGATAACGTTCGACGCACAAACGGTTACCAAATTTTCAGTTGACGAATCGCGAAGGAAGTTCATTGTTCGAAGTCTACAAGTTGGAATAGCCCCCCTACAACGAAGCTGCAAGGTTTTCGTAAGCAATTAGCGAGTGGGTGGCCTGTAACATCCCCAAATACTTGGCTATCTAATGAAATGGTGATGAGATGGAAGAAAAGAAAGTCTTTACATTGTTACCTTTGATTTCGTCGCATGATGAAGTTGATAATGTGCGAACATTTATTTTCGAAAACAAATCCTTAGCGTGGGTAGCTGGCCAAAGCCAAGGTTATATTCTTCCGCAAGCCGGTGAATCTGAAAAAGAGAACCAACGTTGGTTCACCATTTCCTCCGCCCCATGTGAAGGAACTATCCACATCTCCACGCGAGTATCTGCTAGCGCTTTCAAGCAAGCACTTAATGCCATGAATCCCGGTGACCAGATAAAGGCGCATAGCCTTGGGGGACCCTTTACTTGGGAGGAGAATGACGGCGCTCCAGTAGTACTGGTTGCAGCCGGTATCGGGATAACGCCATACCGGAGCATTCTCCTTCAGCGAAAATTTCTTGGTAAGTCCCTCAATGCAACGCTTTTGTATTTCAACCGGACAAACGAAATTCCTTTTGAGAACGAGTTGCAGAAACTAAGTGAAGAGCACCCTGAATTACAGTTAAAGATCATTATCGATGAACCGCTAACTGCTGAAAAAATTCTCGAGTTAACTGCTGAAATTAATAAGCCGATTGTCTTCCTATCTGGTCCGGAACCAGTGGTATCGAAAATTGGAACAGATTTGAAAGAGCGTGGAGTATCGATCAACCTAGATCGATTCCCGGGTTATGACGAGTCTAATTTCTAAAATATTGCATCATTCCGCGTGCCTGGCGCGATGTCGAAGGATAACCAAATGCCGGTGACCCCCGCACATTGCGAGGGTCACTGGTATAAAACCCTTGAAAAGGGCTTGTAGTAGCGGGGACAGGATTTGAACCTATGACCTCTGGGTTATGAGCCCAGCGAGCTACCGAGCTGCTCCACCCCGCGTCGGTAGCGTCATCTTACGAGAAAAGCGCCAATAACCCAAAACGAAGTTATTGGCGCTTTCTTACTGGTTGCGGTTAATTGTCGGAAGAGATTACTTGCCTTGCGCCGCGATTGCCGCAGCGATTGCTGCCTTCAATTGATTCTGAGCAACACCGTAAGCAGCAAAATTTCCACTCTTGAGCGCTTGGTTTGCAGCCGTAAGGGCAGCTTGTGCATTGGCAAGAGCTTGCTTCAGTGACGTCGACTTTGAAGGCGTGGTTCCAGATGTGACTGTGCCAGTCGAACTGTTCACCGTAGCGCCAGAACTTCCACCGAAGACTTGATCGAGGGCTTCTTGCAAAGTATTTCCAAATCCAATTTGATCACCAAATGAGACCAATACCTTTTGCAAAAGTGGGAATGAGGATGCATTTGACGTTGCACGGACATATACCGGTTGAACATAAAGCAAGCCACTTCCAACTGGAAGAGTCAACATATTTCCAAGCACGACATCTGAACCTCCCTGTCGCAACAACGACAAGGTTTGCGCAACAGTTGGTTTCGCTTCAAAGTTTGAAGCTACTTGCGATGGACCAGATATGTTGGTCGAACGTGGCAATTGCAAAATGGTGATCTTCCCGTAATTAGGACCTGCATCAGAGTTAACTACTGCAAATCCGGTGAGGTTCTGTCTCGTTCCCTTAGGTACAAAGGACGTTGAAAGCGAGAAAGAGGCGGTTGAAGAACCTGGAAGTTGCAGAGTCTGGTAGGTAGGTGGCTGATTCTGGGCATTAGCGCCAAGAGATGATGGATCAGATGGGACCTTCCAGAAATCTTGTCCACCGTAATACGCCGCAGCGGTATCAACGTGATAGGTCGTTAAGACATCGCGCTGAACTTGGAAAATTCCCTCTGGATAGCGTATATGTTGCAAAAGCGCTGGTGAAATCGCGCTCTTTGGCAGCACGGTGTTTGGATATGCCTTGCTCCACGTCTTGAGAACCGGATCATTCGTATCCCATTGATACAACGTAACCGTACCGTCGTAAGCGTCGACAGTAGCCTTCACGGAATTCCTAATGTAATTCACATCCATGTTCGGAAGTGAAGAGACCGAGGTGGAAGTTGCGGTCTCGGAATTCGTTGTCGCATTCGCAAGATTTTCGACCGCCGAATAAGGGTATCCAGATGATGTTGTGTAACCGTCCACAATCCAGAGAATGCGACCGTTAACAACAGCGGGATAAGGACTTCCATCCAAGGTCAACCATGGAGCCACCTTTTGAACGCGCTGCATGGGAGCACGGTTGTAGAGAATTTTGGAATCTTTATTAATCAGGTTAGAAAGCAAGATTTGTTGATCTTTATATTTAATCGCAAAAAGCAATCGGGTCAGCAAGCTGCCCATTGGTACGCCACCTTTGCCAGCGTAGGTGTAGTTCTGCTGACCATTAGCCTGCGAATCATCAGGGTAATCCAATTCATTTGGGGTGCTCTTTGCAGAACCACCAACGATTGAATATCCAGGAACATTTTCACCGAAATAAATCCGAGGTTGGAAAGTTCCGAGGCCATTTGAAGGTGGAATGTTTCCGACAGTGAAGCTTGGCTTTCCGTCAGCATCTACCACATTTGTTGGTGCCGCCACGAAACCAAAGCCGTGCGTATAAACCAAGTGATCATTAATCCAGTTCTGAGCGGGTGAGCCCGCGATGTTCAATTCACGTAATGCGACGACCATATCTGTCTTCTTGCCTTTGATCGTATAACGGTCAACGCTTAACGCATCCGGGAAGGCGTAGTAAGGCTTGATCTGTTGCAATTGTCTGAAAGTTGCCGACAAAACATCTGGGTCTAACAACCGCGCGTTAGAAATATTGGAAGTGTCTTTTGCTAACTGACCTGGCTGGGTCGTAATGACGGCTGGATAGTCCTTGATGGTCACATCAGATAAACCATAAGCAGCACGCGTCGCATTGATATTGCGTTGAATATAAGGCGCTTCCTTATTGGACTCACTCGGCTTAACAGTAAATTGTTGAATAAAAGCGGGATAAATCCCAGCAATTAATAATGAAGAGATAACCATCAGCGAAACCCCGGCTGCAGGAAGCACCCACGAACGCCGAATTATGTTGGCAAAGAAAAGCAGGGCACAGATAACCGCTATGCCTGCCAATATAGTTTTGGCTGGCAAAAGCGCATTGACATCGGTGTATCCAAGTCCAGTAAAAAGACTCCCTTGGTGAAGTGCTAAGTCATAACGATCGAACCAGTATGCAACTGCTTTGATTAAAACAAGTACACCAAGCAAGACGGACAATTGAACGCGAGCCGCAACGGTTGTACGGTCTTGTCGCACTTGTGGGCGAATTCCACCGTAGACGTAATGCATTCCTACGGTTGCAATCAAAGTTACTAATATCGTAGAAATTGCCCAGCCGATTAACGATTCGTACATCGGTAACTTAAACGCGAAGAACGAAATATCTAGATGGAACTGCGGATCTTTTGTTCCGAAAGTCGTGGAGTTTCTAAATTGCAACCAGGTTTGCCAGAGCTTTGAACCTGATGTGCCGGCAAACCAGAAAATGACCACCGCAATTGCCGCGATGACATAACGCTTGATGGGTTCTATCTGACCGCGGTATCGCTCCATGTTGTCGGCTTCGACGGTTACGGGAACGTAAATCGGACGGCGGCGGTAGGCGATTGCAATATTTGAAGTGATAAAGAGTGAGGTCAACAATCCAAATGCAATAAAGAGTTCTACTTTAGTAAAGAGCGTTTTACTCCACACGCTAGTGAAGTTCACTGGGCGGAACCATAAAAGATCGGTATAAAAACCGGTGAGAGAAACAAGAACGGCGATTATTACGATCAGCGCAATGAGGACGTAGCCGAGTGGGTTTGGACCACGGCGCTGGCCTGGCTCCCGCGGTGCCCTTGGCTCGCGAGGCGGTCTTCCATTATTGAAGGGATTATTGGGAAACTGGAAAGAACTCATGGAAATACTCTAGTGCTCGGAATTGGGCTCCCGAAGGGTCTGCTGGAAAAGGTGGAACTTATCTACCGAGCGATTAGTCTCATTATTAAACTTTGCCTTAAATTTGGCAGTCCACAGGACATATCCAATAGCGATTGTCACAGCCACAATTGGAACCACCCACCAGATTAAGGCGGCAAAAGCGCTGGATGAGGCATGAACTGCCGCCGCTCTGCTCAAAATCTGCGAAAAGTGGATCATGAGAACACTTTAACCCAGCGAGTAGGGAAATTCTGCATCAAATCCTGACTATTGGCGGGAAGATACTGTCGTGTGGATTTGTTCTACTTCCCAACAGAAGTAATCAGGCACGGGAAGTTAGCCGGCATGAGAAGTGTGAAGAGAGGTTGGGCAACGTGAGCGGATTTGGTTTTCTACCTAACGAAGGATTCTTTGATGCCAACGCTGCCCGCGATCCCAATTCCCCGATGTTACAACCAAGTGTGATGCGAGATTCTGCACGCAAGTTTTTGGCGACCCATAACGACGTTCCGGTTGGCCATGAAGATGTTCGCAAGATTCAGGAAGCTATAGATATTGCCAATACCTGGATAGAGGACCGCACAGAATTCCCGGCAACCGTCACTAATTCGGATATTGCATGGAGTCGTAGAGACTGGGTTGATCAATCTATTAACGGCTGGCAAAAACTCGTGGAACCTCTTGCAAATGGCATGGTTGAAGCGCTCGGCAAGGTATTAAGTGAAATGGGTCCGGAAGCCGGATTTTTACCAGTCATGCGCGGTTTTATGGGACAGCTGATTGCGACGCAACTAGGGCAATCACTTGGAGCGCTAGCAGTAGGTCTGACAGGTTCGCAGGATGCCGCGGTCCCACTTTTTGACAAATCCGGTGCGCATTTAATTCCGCAAAATGTGAAACTCTGGGGTGAAGGCTTAGAAATACCAGAGCAAGAAATCACTATTTATATCGCGCTGCGCGAAGTTGCTGCACAGCGTTTGTTTGCGCACACTCCGTGGTTACCAAACTACATTCGTGATCTCATCGAAAGTTATGGTCGCGGAATTACCGTTGACATCGAATCAATTCAACGACAAGCCGAAAGCGCCTTGAGCTCCGGAGAATTGGATATCAACAATCCAGAATCTATAACTATGGCAATCAATCAAGGAATGTTTCAACCAGAGCAGAGCGAAGCCCAGACCGCCGCATTGGCAAAACTGGAAATAACTTTTGCCCTTATTGAAGGCTGGATTGATCATGTTGCGCATTTATCGGCAAAAGATCGTTTGCCATCTTTGGCAGCGCTGGAAGAAAGTTATCGCAGATCTAGAATCGAAAGTGCTCCAACACAACAACTTTTTGCAATGCTCTTGGGATTACAAATTTCACCAAGAATGGCGCGTGAATGTTCTCAATTCTGGAATGAAATTTACTTAATAAGTGGTGAAGAAATTAGTGGTGTATCGGTTCGCGATCATCGTTGGGAAGATCCAGCGCTGTTGCCAACCGCCGAAGATATATCAGACCCTGCTAAATTTTTAGCAAGTACCACGGTTCCAGATGATCTCTCTGGATTAATTTAACTAATTTGATTTAACTAAATAAAACTAAAAAGCCAAATCCCCGGCCGCACGATTTGATGTCTGCCTTCCCCTTGCCTACATCAAACGGTTATCCGAGGACTTGGTGAGTGAAACTTATGCTAACTCGCCTCGAATACCAAAAAGAAATGCCACAATTCTCATAA
>CAIYQS010000095.1 GCA_903928395.1 uncultured Actinomycetes bacterium
ACAATGCAACTTAATTCAGAAGATAATGAAAAGAGACAATGCATTTTAATAACTAACAATGAAATAGACAATAAAACACACAAAGACCTTGAGGCTAAAGGTATTTTAAAAGGTTCTGTTGAGTATGAATCGAATGGCATTTGCCAAGCGGTAACCTATATTCGTAACAAGATGATAATTCAAGGTTATAAAACTACTAGCGGAATTCAAGTAAATGGATTGACAAATAATAATTTACGTTATTATAAAACTGAATTTGTCAATCGCAATCCAAGTCTGAAAAATAAAAGGGAACTTACAAAACTGGCTACAGAATTGTTGTGCATTAAAGAGGATTGTTATAATGATTTTACTACAGATTTAGTGGACAAGAATCAGAACTGGCTTCAACTTTTCTCAAACGAATCTGGCCAATTTCTTTGCATCATTTTCGATGATGCAAAAATTGAACAGGGAGTTGAAGTGCTGTATAAACTTATTGAAACCAAGCAACCTTCAAAAGTTATTAAGGTTTATGTTTTTAGTAACGGTCAATATCCTTATACCGAAGAATTTGAGGATGTTCTCCAAAATATTACTCTATGTGCCTTGCCTGATGCTATTTACAAAGCTTATCAAAATGTTTTGCCAAAAAAACATCGTCAAGAAATACCTGAACTTGAAGAATCAGAACTTGATGAAAATAATTCACCGATGGAAATCAATCTTTTTACCCAGCCAAATTAAACAGTAATGATTACTTTAAAAAAATATCAGGTAGAAGCAGTTGATAATTTGGTTCAAAACACCTACCGCCTTGCAAAGCGCGCGGGATTCAGGCAACCCTTTGTTTTTAAAGCGCCTACAGGTGCCGGAAAAACTGTAATGATGGCAGCTTTTTTGAATAAGTATTGCGAAGAACTTCCCGATAAATTGGATTTGGAACCAACGATTCCAGGCGAGGAGACAACTGTGTTCCAGTATCAGGGTTGTTCTGGCTCAACTTCCGTAGATTTTTGGAGAGTTGATGGAGCAGGTCATTCACCTGTCATATCAAAATTCTTTGCCAGCGAGATGATCGCTTGGCTGATGATTCACCCGAAATTGGCTAGTGACCCTCAGCCTTAGCTTTAAGCAATCCAAGTCGTACTTGAGCGTCTCGTTTTCCAACGATTGGTAGAAGTAATGGAAGCAAGATTCGACCCGCGCCTTTCATTTTCGGAAAGTCGTGCTGGAATGTTACTAAGGTCCCGTTGCCTTCGGCTTTGAGGGTGAAGGTATTGATGAAGTAGCCATTCTCATCGTGAGCACGAAAGACAAATTTCGAATCTGGAGTGCTCTCTGTTATTTCGACCTCATTCTTGTGATTCTTATCCGCTGGTGGAACAAAGCCCACGGAGGCATAGGTACTTCCAACCGCCCCATTTTCACCTTTTACTAATTGGACTGAGTAAGGCTTAGGGGACCATTCGGAGTGCTTGGTGATATCTGCGATCCACGGCCAAATTGCTGAAGCTGGAGCGTCGATTAATTGCGAAACGATGAGTTGAGCCATTTCAGATCCTTATCTCTCTCGGGAGCTAAAAAACTACACTTAACTAAATGGTTAAGTAAATGGTTTTCTCGAGAAAATAACCGGAATTTGTAGTCTCGGCCCTAGCATTACTCGCCTAACCACATTGGGATCCATGAGGAGTTGTAGATGTTCGGTATTTCAAGGGAGATTCGTGGCAAGAACATCATCTACCGTCCAGAACTGGATGGGATTAGAGCATTATCTATTGTCGTTGTCCTCTTACACCATCTGGGTTACCTGAGCGGTCGGGGATTCCTAGGCGTCGATATCTTCTTCACCCTATCGGGCTATTTAATTACCCAGGTCTTATTAGCCACCGTCGTTCAAGGTCATCCCCTGACAAGTTTCTATCGCCGTCGGGTGGCTCGCCTCTATCCGATAATGGCGATAAGCGTTCTCGTTGCCAGCATTGTTGTTGGCTTTAATAGCTCCCAAGACACAAAGCCTGTTCTTGCATCACTCTTTTACGTGAAGAATTTTTTGCACTGGGGTGATCTCTTTGGTCCCTTTTGGAGTTTGAGTGCTGAAGAACAGTTCTACCTTCTCTTTCCCATCGCGCTGCTTCTTTTCCTCCGGTTCTTCAACCGGAAAATCTTCACTGGATTTCTTCTCCTGGTTATCGCGGTGATCTGGATTCATGTTCTATGGATCAATTACCCGGCTTACTCGTGGAATCAAGATGGCATTTTCAATCTCGTCGTTTTTCGTCCTACGATGATCTTGGTGGGGTGCCTCATCTCACTCAACTAGGCGGCATGCCTCGCTATTATCAAGAAATCACCATTCCTTTTCACTCTTATCTTGGTAGGACTTATTGCGGCTTGTATTGGTTATCAATTCCCTGGATTGGCCGGATTAGCCACTGCCCTACTCATACTCTTGCTGGATCGAGAGATCGCTGTAACCTCATTTATATGGAGAATGATGAAGCGATGGCTCTCCTTTAGGCCGCTACGAACTTTGGGCGTCCTTTCGTATTCCATTTATATCTGGCATATGCCAGTGATCTTCTTGTATTACAAGTACTCTCGCAATCCGCATGAACACGTTTGGGAAATCATGTCTCTGGTGCTTGCTCTCGCGCTCATTAGTTTCTATTTAATAGAGGTGCCCCTACAGAAGTTATTGAGCGGTTCCAAGAAAAGTGCTTCACTTAGAAGTAGTTAGTGGTGCTTAATTTTCATCAGGCGGGGAGGGTCCTAGGTGCAAGAGTTCGTCGATTTTCTTGCGAAGCAACCTCCCTTCAACGCCCTTTCTAACCTCGATCTAGAACACATTTCCAACCAGATCGATGTGGAATATTTCGTTGCGGGTACCGTGATTGTCTCTGCTGGTGAAGAGCCGTTGCACCACTTGTATGTGGTTCGCACCGGATCCGTTGAAGTTTTGGATAAAGGCAATGTAGTAGACGAACTTCACTCGGGGGATGCCTTCGGTCATATCTCGGTACTTACTGGCCTGCCTCCGCAGTATTCAGTACGCGCCTCAGAGGACACGCTCTGCTACCGAATGCCAGATCCCCGCGATTTTGTAACGGATCCCGCGACACTTAAGTTCGGACACTTTGGAACATTGATCACCCGTCATCGGCTGACATCTAGTGCGCTGATGTCTGATGCACAGTCAAATGTCACTCGGTATATGCGCCCAATCCTCTGGGTCAAAGGCGATGAACCGATCCGCGAAGTTGCCGAAAAGATGACCCAATCTGAGCAATCTTTTGCCCTCATAGAAACACGTGAAGGGGTTGGATTAGTAACTGACCGCGACTTCCGGAGCAAAGTTGGTCGGGGTCATCTCTCGATTGAATCTCCCGTTGCCGCCATGATGAGCTTTCCTCTGATTACCGTTTCTAGCAAAATCACCCTTGCAAGTGCCTTTTTGCAGATGGTGGAGCGCGGAGTTCATCACCTTGTCGTGGTGGACGAATTTGAAAAGCCACTGGGTGTCGTGCGGGCGATGGATCTCTCTTCAGTCCAGTTGCGAAACCCATTGTTAATTCGTGCCGCTATCGAGTCTGCAGGAAGTATCGAGGAGTTGGCTGCCGCATCACTTTTGCTTAAGCCATCCTTAGTTGAACTCCATGACAATGGAATTCCATCGCTTCATGTTGCAGGATTGATGTCAGCGATCGTGAGCGCCATTTTGACGCGAATCTTGACTTTATCGGGCTCGGTCGACCAACCTGTTGCGCATTCATGGTTAATCCTGGGATCTATCGCGCGCGGTGAGCCACTTCCTGCCTCCGATGTTGATACCGCCATTGTGTGGGCTGATCAACCAGGAGACCTGGATGCATCAGATCAAATAACCAATAATGCAAAGCAGATTCTCGAACTCATGGAGAAATGTGGCCTAGAGCGATGCCCCAATGGCGCAAACGCTGACAACACTTTATTTACCAGATCTCGCTCGGCTTGGATTGAGGTATCAAGTGCCTGGTTGAGCGATCCGAACCGCGCCGGTGCGCTACTGCTTTCTTCGATCGCTGCTGACAATCAACCGCTAACTAACGTTTCACTTGGTCGTACGATCATGGAAAATATCCGTGAGACCACGCGCTCTAAAGAATATTTATCTGATGCGCTGCGCTTTGCCTTGGCTAAGAAACCTCCAATCGGATTTGTTAAAGATTTCATAGTGGACCACAGCGGAGAAAATCGCGGTGGATTAAATCTCAAAGAAGGTGGATTGGCGCCAATCGCTTCGCTGGCGCGATGGATGGCGATAGTTCAGGGGGATGTTCGAGGTGGAACTTTGGAGCGACTTCAACGAGCCGCTTCTGAGAACTTGCTTGAGGGGGAAGAAGGTGAAATTCTCACAACCGCTTTTACTGATATTCATCAGATCGTCTTCGATGAAGAGATTGCAACTATTCGCGCGGGGAGAGCGCCAACGGCGTGGGTATCTCCAGAGTCCTTAGATTCTCTAACCCGTCGCCATCTACGCGAGAATTTTCGAGCTATCTCTCATATCCAGGGAGTGATTGAAAGTGAATGGGTGCGGCGTTTACCGTGATCTTTAGCAAGAAGTTAGTTGGCCACTGGCGTAGTTATGACTTCTGCGCTGTCGATGTAGAAACCACTGGTCTAGACCTAAAAAAAGATGAGGTGATCTCGGTGGGAGCGGTAACTATTCACGATGGCCGCTTTAAGGGAGATGGGAATTTATATGCCGAAATCATTCCATCGCAGAGTCCATCACCCGCCTCGATCACAATCCATGGCTTGCGCGATATTGATTTGAGCACGGCGCGTGCCGCCGAAGATGTGATTCCAGAACTGATCACCTTTATGTCGGCAAAGTATTTGATCGCTCACGCAAGTTGGGTGGAGAAGGCATTTTTAGCGCATCGACTAAAGAAATATGGTCAGCGCTACCCAAAGGAGGTTATCGATACAGCGGCTTTGGCTCGCTTTGCAGGGTATGCGGAGGCAGGTATCGGCCATGAACCATCTCTCGAATTTCTGGCTCGGAAATTGAACTTGCCCGTTTATACGCCCCATCATGCGCTCGGAGATGCAATGACGACGGCTGCAGTCTTTGTGGCCCTCTGTTCTCGCATCGAGCATAACCAACTTGCGGAGAGTGGAAAGGTGCTTTCGCTGCAGCAACTCCTTGATATTTCAAAATCGTAACGCCTAACGGATGACTCACGGTTTGTGTAAGGGTTCCGTACATTGTGCAATATAAGGGTATTTCGGATGGCATTTTCCTATATTTCGTATTCGCGGTAGTGCGCAAGGGCTATGGTGAAAATAACAGGGGGACTCCGGCAATCGAGCAGATAGCTCAATCGAGAATGTTCGAGATTGATCGTAGTTGTCTCTGAAGGAATGAAAAATGGATCAAAATTTAAAAGATGCCAAGAACAATATTGGCGAGGCGAAAGATGACATCAAAGACTTAATTACCGATAAATATGATGCAGCCAAGGTGAAGATCAACTCACATATAGACGAGATGGCTGACGCAACAAAGGAAGCGATCGTCGATGCTGCAAAACATGTTGGAAGCGCAGCCGATAAGTTGGTTGGAAAATTGACTCCTGAAGTACCACCTTCCGCCAAGAAATAGGAGAGTTGTTCAGAGCAGTTAGAAGTAGTTGGTGAGAGGGAAGGGAGTTCTGGTCGCACTTCTCATTGTGTCGACCATAATGTTCACGACCTTTGGCCTGCGCACTATTTCGATCGCAGCTCCTATTGATGACCTCACTCTTGGTACCGCTGGTAATTATTCAATGCTTGCGGGCAGTGCCATAACCAAGGGGGATGGGAGTCTCACCGCAGGAAATTTGGCGTCCACCGCTGGAATTTATCCTGGAGTAGTTGCTCTGGACCTGGCTGCCTCATTTGTCACGACGGGATCGGCCCAATTTGAGAATGGGACAGCGGCTGCAGGGTTGGCCCAGACCGACTTAGCCACCGCGATTACTGCTGGTTCGGCGTTAACTCCAGATGTATCAACAGTACTTTTATCGAATGTGGTCCTCACTCCTGGAATTTACGCTGCTCCCTCTGGCACCGCATTGGCAATCACAGTTGGATTAACGCTTGATGCAGGGGGAAATCCTGATGCGCGATTTGTTTTCAGAACCGACTCCGCGCTGAATATCGACGCTGCGGTTACTGTTTCGTTGATCAACGGCGCTCAAGAGCGCAATGTCTATTGGCTCGTGGGAAGCGCGCTAACGATTGGAGCAGGGGCAGACTTGCCGGGGAATTTCTTGGTCGTATCTGCCGCCACGGTAGGCGCTAACGCAATTATCCGAGGATCACTCTTATGCCAAGGCGCAGTAACTCTTGGGGCAAATAGTTCGCTCATCTTTGATTCACTCACCGCTCCGATCCCAACCCCAACGCCAACACCAACACCAACACCAACACCAACACCAACCCCAACGCCAACGCCAACGCCAACGCCAACACCAACACCAACACCAACGCCAACACCAACACCAACGCCAACGCCAACACCAACACCCACTCCAATCGTCATTCCATATATTCCCCCAGCACCTTTGCCCACTCCCACTCCAAGCGAAACTGCGAGGCAAACCCCATCTCCAACACCGACTCCCACACCACCACAACCACCATCACCTTCCGCGCCCCCCACACCAATCCCGCTTCTTTCGCCTTTGCCTGCACCTGTAGATTCACCTACACCGACACCCTCTGTGTCACCAGTACCGATACCGTCACTGATGCCGGTGCTCACGCCACTTCCACGACCCACCGCCAAGTCAAAACCCTCACCATTAGTAGTCCCCACTAAATCAGCTTTGATCGGTCAAGTGGGTATTCCGGGGAATTCATTCTCAACACGGCCGGTGCTTACAGTTACGGCCGGGCCACCTCCTCAAATTTATTTTTCTGCTTTGCTAGATTTTTCGGCAAACTCCATTTTTGTTGGGCCGCAGGGCGAGACGGTGCACTTAAAACTTCAGAACATTGCGATCGGCGATCAAATTCGTATCGTTCTCCAGAAAGTTTCGCATGGTTAGAAGAGTTCTAGTGGTCTTACTGCTCACACCAGTCATTGGACTGCTTATGAGTTCCGCTCAAGCTAGCCAACCGCCGATAACGCTGTATTCAGCATCGGCGACCTCCACCCAAGAAGAGTTAAGTCTCTTGATACCTAATAATTTGGATCCCGGATTTCAATCAATCTCGGTATCGATAATTGGGAGCGACAACAAGGTAAATCAAAAAACCTTCTATTTTTGCAAGACTTTAACTGGAAATATCAACTGGAATAACAAGTGTCCAGATGCGACGGTGCTGGTTTCGCAGGCGACCCTGAATGCGATATCCCTACGAACCAAACTTCCCCCATACAATCCGCGCTCTGAACCGAAGAAGACCACAGACCTAGTTATTGCTTCACTCGCCGCGATCACCGTGGCATCAACAACTAAAATCGCGATGGGGAAATCAGCTCCTCCAAGTTCTTCCAAACAGCAGGGGTACCTATCGCAAGTGGCCAAGGGAGGGTTGCTGTTAGGAACTGTTCTTACTGGTCCAGGGGATAAATTAAGGGCAAAACAGAGCAAAACAAGTGTGGCTGGAGCGAAGCTGACGGCGCTATCTACCCGCACATCTGCCGCATCTCCACTCGCATCAAGAATCCTGTCTGATGGAAATTATCTCCGGGCGACGATGCAGCGCATCGCCCACCTGGTTTACCCGCTTGCTCTGGGAATTGGATTTCTTGCGGCTAAGAGTGTGAGTTACCAAGCCATGCCACCCGCTTATGCATTTATTGTGATGTTTTTGGTGATCGGGATTTTTGATTCCCTAGCAGGAGTGCTGACAGTTCTCTCCTTCGGACTTTTATCAGTTGTAACAGGGCACGTAACAAACTTGTCGGAATTTTTAACTTTGATGGGAATTTCACTCATTGGCTTTAGTCCGATTTTATTGGCGAGTGTATTCCGACCATTGCGACGCACGACTGATAATTTTTCGAGTTACTGGGAGAGAGTCACTGATTATTTAGTCGCAAGTTTGCTAACTGGTTGGGTGGTAAAACAGATCATCCTTGGACTTTCTGGTTTATCGGGATTGCAACTCCCCATCACTGCGCATGCCCATGCATTGGGAGTTATCGCAGGCGTGTTGGTAATCGTTCGCTACGGACTGGAAGACTTCTCCTCATATCTTTTCCCAGGCCATATGTCGGCAATTGAACCGAGTTATCGCGATCAATCCACCAAGCAATACCTCGTTCGGATTATTGTTCAGATAGCGGTTTTTCTCCTTGTTGCGGAGCCATTTTTAGGCCCTAGCCCTTCGCTCTGGATCGGCTTGGCGATTTTCACCATTCCGCTCATACTTTCTCTCTTCAATGAGCGACTTCCAAAATCACAAGCGATCTCTAGATGGATCCCTAAGGGAATAATCGAAATGATCACCATGACCTTCGCCGGTTTCTTAATTGCGCGGATACTCAATTGGTATCCTCAAAGTGCCACTGGCTATGTTTTAACGGCATTCGTTTTACTAGGAATCCCAGGATTTATTTTGAAACTGCTTCCACTCTTTGCTGATGAACCAAGTGATGCTTGGAAAGAAAGCTCATTCGGGAAGATAACTTATCGAGTTGGAGGCGTGGTTGCGCTAGTTCTTCTTGGTTACATCGTGACAACCGGAATCATCTTGTCCAACAATCTGTAAAGAATCATTTTCTTGTAAGCAATAAGAGAAACAAACGAGAGCACACGGTAAAGGGCAAAAAGTAGTGTTTGAAGTGAAACCAAAGTTTGAAGTGAAATCAAGAGGAGTAATCATGGATGCAAATACGCCTAACATTCACACGCCACCGGAGGAACATGCCCCGCCAGTGTCCCCAGAACGTTCTCACGAACATGAAGATATCGAACAGGCATTTCTTGATCATGACCATGTTCACCCACATTCAGTTCACCCACATCATGAAGAACCACCGCTGGTGATCTTGGATCGTAGATTCGCTAAGGGCGAAATAACGAAAGAGGTTTACGCCGAGTCAAAAGGTTTGCTGTTAAAAAAGTAGAAAATTTTCTTCACTTTCCCCGTAAGAGATTGCGGATCTGCTCTAGCGCAGTTTTAATCCGGGATTCGTAGCCGTGGGTTGAAGGCTGGTAATACTCCTTTCCGACTAAGTTGTCAGGTAAGTACTGCTGCTTGGCTACCGCAGTTTCCAGGTCGTGAGGATAGATGTAGGAGTTGGAATCTCGCTTGGAGCTCTCAGCACGATCACGGAGCGCACCCGAGTTAGGGTCGCGTAAATGGGCGGGTACGGGACCTGCATTACCCGCTCTTACATCTGCGATAGCGGCATCAATCGCTAGGTAGGCAGCATTCGATTTTGGAGCCGTTGCTAGATAAGCAACCGCTTCGGCAAGAATGATTCTTGCCTCTGGCATGCCGATCATTGCAACAGCCTGTGCCGCTGCCACAGCGATTCCTAGCGCTTGAGGATCAGCCAACCCAATATCTTCGCTGGCGCTTATCATCATTCGTCGGGCAATAAATCGAGGATCTTCTCCGGATTCGAGCGCTCGGGCTAGATAGTGCATTGCTGCGTCGACATCGGAGCCTCGAATACTTTTGATGAATGCACTCGCAACGTCGTAATGATTATCGCCACCGCGATCATAATTTTGAATGACGCGATCTACCGCTTTATTGAGCGTTGCAGTTGTTATTTCACTCTCGGAAGCGCCAGCGGCCGCTTCTAGATATGTGAGTGCACGTCTGGCATCACCTGCAGCCAATCTGACAAGAGCATCCCGGGCTTCCCTCTCGATCGTCAGTTCGCCACTCAATCCTCGGGGATCTGTCAGGGCTCGATCGATCAAAGTAGCGATATCTGCATCAGGAATCGAACGAAGTGTGAGAACGATGGAGCGTGAAAGCAGAGGGGAGTTGATGGAGAAAGATGGATTCTCGGTCGTGGCTGCAACGAGGGTTACCCATCGATTTTCAACTCCTGGCAGTAGGGCATCTTGCTGAGCTTTAGAGAAGCGGTGGACTTCATCGATGAAAAGAACTGTCTCTCTGCCTTCCACATTTAATCGCTCTTGTGCTTCGTTCAATACTTCCCGCACTTGAGCTACTCCAGAACTCACGGCAGAAAGTTCCACGAACTCCCTGGAGTCCGAATGGGCGATCATCTTGGCGAGTGTGGTCTTGCCACTACCTGGAGGACCGTAAAGAAGGACGCTGGTGATGTGCTTGGCTTCGCCATCAATCAAACGTACGAGAGGCGAGCCAGGTTGTAGAAGATGTTGTTGGCCTAAAAGTTGGTGGACCGAGGAAGGGCGAAGTCGAACCGCAAGCGGAGCACCTGATTCTGCTGCAGTAATTTCACTCATATTTATCCCATCTGACCAACAAGAACTCTAGCGGTTGAAAATCGGGAGTATGCCTTCGGGCCGTCCGGACTTCTTCAGCAAGCGTTTTCTTTCGCTTTAGAAGCGATACCCATTTTGGGTCACCTAAAACCCCAGCCAGCGTCGTAAAAGAAATCAAGTATTTAGGCGTAGGCACACGTTACGCCAACTACTATCGGCGTATGGAGCTGACTAAGACCAAAAAATTAGCCGTTCTGTTTGTGCTTGGCGTTATGACCTTGATGCTGAGTGGTTGCGTTCGACTCGGTATCGATCTCGAGATAAGCAAGAACAAAACGGTAAGCGGCACAATGGTCTTCGCCCTCGAGGACTCACTAGCCGCCCTTGGAGGCGCTGGCACCTCATTGCCCCAGAGTGGTTTGATCGATGCCAAAACCCCCGGTGTCACTGTGCATCCTTACTCTAAAGATGGCTTCACCGGCCAAGAATATGTTTTGAATAATGTGCCAATTTCAGCGTTCAAACCAAAGGGCCAAGACGACTCATTCTCAATAACTGAAACCCCAAGTCGAATAACGGTAAATGGTTATCTGGACTTATCAAGTACTAGCGGAGGAGATGCCACCAGCTCCCTCTTAGCGTCATCGATTTTATCGACAGCAGATATTCACGTCACGATCAAATTCCCTTACGACGTTATTTCAAGTACTGGTGTGATCTCCTCTGATCATCGAACTGTGACATGGCGTCCCAAGCTCGGAGAGAAAACACAACTTCAAGCAGTGATCGCGATTCCTTCTGCGTCGAACATCTTGGACATTGTGGGCGTTGTCGTTGTGGTGATCCTCGGCGTTGCTCTAGGGGCCCTCCTTGGTCGGCAGAGAAAACGTAAGAAGCAGCAAGCCGAACTTGAAAACCAAATTAGAGAATATGAATCAAAGACTGAAAGTGAGTCTGGGCCGGAATCAAATCCCGAAAATCAGGCGGATTGAAATCACCTTAATTAGGCTACCTCTATGAATCTAGACGACGTGGGCCGTCCTATGGGGATACTTCTAATAGTCACAGGGACTGCGCATTTCATATTTCCTAAAGCTCTGGATTCAATAGTCCCTCATTTCCTGCCGGGCAGCGCACGAACATGGACCTACCTCAGCGGCGCGGCCGAACTTTTAATCGCAATCGGTTTGTTATCTCCACTTTCAATAAAAGTTGGGGGAACTTCAATCCGCCTCAT
>CAIYQS010000096.1 GCA_903928395.1 uncultured Actinomycetes bacterium
AACGACTGTAGTCACAAGAATCAAAAGTACTGTAATGCCTTCGAAGGAGAGAAGCATCCGAGTTCCGTTTCGAGCTGGGACGATTGCTACCCAATAAGCAAGAGCTAGCGCAAAGGCACCTACAAGAAATGCAGACCACGTGGGTTGGTGCTTCCAAATTCCCAATTTGTTAAGAAAATCAGCTCCGAAGATTCCTGCTGCCATTGAAGTTACACAACCATAAAATGTGTAAGTTCCAATAAGCCCCCATCCCGCAACAACTCCGCTACGAGGGCCAGTGGTCGCTCCAACAAAACCATAAACGCTTCCCGCGTGATTAAAGTTTTGGCAAAGGCGAACAAAACCGTAGGCGATAAGTAGCACTCCTACAGTTGCGATTCCAAAAGAGAGTGGAACAGCTCGACCGGAGTGGCCAACGCTTCCTTGCGGATTGATATTTGCTGCCATTGAAGGCGCCATGAGTGCTACAGAAATTCCAATTGCTTCCCAGACATTTAAGTTCTTGACGAGACTGCGCGTGGACATATATCCCCCAAAATTCTTCCTCACGGGTCTGAGGATTTGCTTGGAGTAATTGTGGACACAACCGAGCGAATTTGTAAGGAGATTCGAAGGGTTTTACGATAAGTTTTTTAAGCGAGCGCTAAACCAGCAGGTTCTTCGCTTGAATGCAGTCTTGTTTCATCTGAACCAAGAGCGGTTCCAAACCATCGAATTTCAAGGTATCTCGCAGCCGATAAGCGAACTCTAACTTTGCCTCTTTGTCATACAGATCTAGCCCGACCTGATCAATCGCGTAGGCCTCGACCTGGCGTCCCCGCACGCCAGGGAAGGTTGGGTTTGTTCCAATTGAAATCGCCGCTTGCCAGCGCTGTTCGCCAACAGTCAGCCAGCCAGCGTAAACACCGTCTGCTGGAATCGTTGCGTGTTCGCTTAACCCTAGGTTGGCGGTTGGATACCCAATTGTTCGTCCCCGTTTTTCACCATGCACCACCGGTCCGCGCAAATAAAAAGGTCGACTAAGAAGTTCGTTGGCACGCTCCACATCTCCGTCGACGATTAACGCTCTAATGCGTGAAGATGAGATTGCACTGCCACGATTTTCTTCCAAATGAACCGCGCTCACTTCAAAACCATGAGCATGTTCTTTGAGGTAGGCAATATTTCCTGCCGCTTTGTGGCCAAAGGTGAAATTGGATCCGACTGTAACGTGGGTAGCACCTAGCTGTTTCTCCAAAATATCTTTAATGAATTCTTTTGGGGAGAGGTTTGCAAATTCTTTAGTGAATGGAAGAACAACTACTTCCTTCGCCCCGTTGGCTTTGAGAAGACCAATTCGATCCTTGAGTGAGGTCAACGCCGACGGAGTGCGCTCGGGTGCAAAAACCGAGGTTGGGTGGGGATCAAATGTAAGCACTGTGACTGGTCCATATTTCGCGGCTTCAGCGAGGATTTGCTGGTGGCCAAGATGCACACCATCGAATATTCCAATTGCCACTGACTTCATGCGGATTATTCTTTCACGGAAACTAGAGTTGGCGCGGCGACTACTTTTTCGCCAGCCGCACGGTTTTCTAAAAGGGCGGCGAAGGAGCCATCGCCCAAAAGTGCAGCCACCGGTCCTTCGGATCGATTCGCGCCGATGGTTCTTCCAAATGAAATTTCAACGAACTCTTCTGGGGCTAAAGTACGAATCGGTAAAATACGAGAAATGCCCGCTGCGGTCGCGATGATCTCTGCGGATTCCCATCGCTCACATTCCGAAATTCCAAATGGTGAAACGAGGATTCTGCGCAACGAGGTGAGGTGTCCCCCAACCCCTAATCCAATACCAAGATCTCGCGCGATGGCTCGAATATAGGTACCAGCGGAACAGATAACTGAAACATCTATCTTTATCGCTAAATCAGATCTGTCAATGGAATGGATCTCTATAGAAGTAATAAGCACCTCGCGAGATGGAAGTTCAAATTCTTCCCCGGCGCGGACTCGCTCATGACCAGTTTTTCCATCAACTTTAATAGCGCTGACCGAACTTGGTCGTTGTGAAATCGTGCCAACCATCTTTTCAAGAGCTTGATAAATTGCAGCGTCAGAAAGCGCTTTTAACTCGAATTGTGTAGCCACCGTAAGGACTTCACCCTCAACATCATCAGTAACCGTCGCTTTACCGAGTGAAATGGTGGCGTCATAACCTTTCACTCCATCAACGACATATTGCAATAATCTTGTTGCATTGCCGATCCCTAGCACCAGCACGCCAGTAGCCATTGGATCCAAAGTTCCTGCGTGACCGACCTTCTTTGTTCCAAAACGGCGGCGCACCTTTGCAACCACATCGTGACTGGTCATTCCACTCGCCTTATCAACGAGCAAAAAGCCATTCATTGATCGGACGAATTACTCTGACACTTTATAAGGGTCGGCATCCCCAACTGGTTTGGCATTTTCACGCAACTTTGCAAGCTCGGCATCAGCAGCCCGAACCGATGACATTAGGTCATTCATTGCGCTCGCCGACTCCTGCAATCCATCTGCGAAAAATTCGATAGATGGCGTAATCCTTAACCCCAATGCGCCGCCAACTTCGCGACGTATCAATCCCTTCGCCGAAGCGAGCGCCGCAGCAGTTCCTGATTGCGCATCAGCATCTCCTAACACGGTATAAAAGATTGATGCTTGCTGAAGATCGCCACTCACTCGAACGTCGGTGATCGTGACAAACCCAAGTCGCGGGTCCTTGACCCGAGTCTCAATCGTTGTCGCGATCACTTCTTTAATTCGATCGGCAACCTTAAGTGCCCGATTTGATGCCATTTTAAGCCCGCTTCTTCTCGCGAATCTCAAATACTTGAATAACGTCGCCGACTTCGAGATCCTTGTATGAACCGAGTCCAATACCGCACTCGTATCCATCCTTTACCTCAGTTGCATCATCTTTGAAGCGACGTAGGGAGTCGATCGTTAAGTTTTCTCCGAAGATAGCGCCGTTGCGCAAGGTGCGAGCCTTTGCATTTCGGCGAATAACTCCGTCGAGCACTAAGCAACCAGCGATATTTCCAACTTTGCTTGATTTGAAGATATCGCGAACTTCGGCATTACCGAGAACAACTTCTTCGTATTCTGGCTTGAGCAGACCCTTAAGCGATGCTTCGATCTCTTCGATAGCCTGGTAGATCACGGTATAGAAGCGAACTTCGACACCTTCTTGATCGGCAAATATCGCAGTTTGTGGTTCTGGTTTGACGTTGAAGCCAATGATGACTGCGGTTGATGCTGAAGCCAGAGTGACATCGTTCTTCGTAATTGCACCAACGCCACGGTGAATAACACGCAAATCAACTTCGCTACCAACATCAAGTTGCAATAAGGCATCTTCGAGCGCTTCAACAGAACCTGATACGTCACCCTTAAGGATGAGGTTAAGAGTGCTGACTTTGGATTGCTCCATGAAGTCTTCGAGTGAAACCTTCTTGCGAGTTTTAGCGAGCATCGCGTTACGGGTAGCAAGTTGGCGCTTCTCAGCGATCTGACGCGCAGTGCGATCATCTTCTGCAACGATGAAAGAATCACCAGCGCCGGGAACCGAGGTAAAGCCCAAAACCTGAACCGGACGAGATGGACCAGCTTCAGAAACGGTGTCACCGTTTTCATCAAGCATGGCACGCACTCGACCATATGAACCTCCAGCAACAATTGCATCTCCCACGCGCAGTGTTCCGCGTTGAACAAGCACGGTCGCAACCGGGCCACGGCCCTTGTCGAGGTTTGCTTCGATCGCAACACCACGGGCAGCATCATCTGCAACGGCACGAAGATCCAAAGCTGCATCAGCAGTAAGAAGCACGCTATCGATCAGCGAATCTAGACCTTCACCTGACTTGGCAGAAACGTTGACGAAAATTGTTGTTCCGCCGTACTCCTCTGCAATCAAGTTGTATTCAGTTAATTGCTGGCGAACTTTATCTGGATTAGCGCCTTCTTTATCGATCTTGTTCACGGCAACAACAATTGGGACATCTGCAGCTTGCGCATGGTTGAGCGCCTCAATTGTTTGTGGCATCACGCCATCATCAGCAGCGACTACCAAGATCGCAATGTCCGTTACCTTCGCACCACGTGCACGCATCGCGGTAAACGCTTCGTGACCTGGCGTATCAATAAAGGTGATGGCGCGCGAAACTCCATCGTGCATCCGATGAATTTGATACGCACCTATATGCTGCGTAATTCCACCAGCTTCAGATTTAACGACTTCGGTCTTTCGGATTGCATCCAAGAGTCGAGTTTTGCCGTGATCCACGTGACCCATGACCGTGACGATTGGCGAGCGCACGACCAAATCTTCTTCGGAAATGTCCTCTAACTCTTGTTCCAGATTAATATCGAACTCTTCCAAGAGCTCGCGATCCTCATCTTCAGGGCTAACAACCTGGATAACAAATCCAAGCTCGCCGCCTAATATTTTGAAGGTATCTTCGTCAACCGATTGCGTCGCAGTGACCATTTCACCTAGATGAAACAGTGCCGAAACGAGTGAGGCTGGATCGCCATTAATCTTCTCCGCAAAGTCCATGAGCGTCGCGCCGCGGCGAAGCCGAATTACTGTCTTTCCATCTCCATGCGGAACAACTGCTCCACCCAAAGATGGTGCCGCCATATTGTCGAACTCTTCGCGTAGCGCTTTCTTGCTCTTATGCGCCTTACCCTTCTTGCTGCCTTGCTTTCCGAAAGCACCCGCGGTACCTCCACGTTGATGGCGGCCACCACCTTTGCCACCAAAGTTTGAAGGACCAGTAGTTGGGGCAGCTGCGGAAGGAGTGCGGTATGGCGAACCTGTTGTTGGACCACCGGGACGTGGTGCGCCAGTTCCTGGAGCTCCAGCCGGCCTTGCAGGACGTGCTGCAAAGCCTGGGCGAACTGCACCGGGGCGATTGCCTGACATTGGTGGGCGTTCGCCTGGACGAATTGGACGATTTGCAGGAGGACGCGGAATTGCGCCACCGGCAGCAGAAGTGAATGGGTTATTTCCGGCGCGAGGCGGACGAGGAATTGCACCTGCTACAGACGCAGGATTTGCTGGTGTGGCGAAAGGATTATTTCCTGGTCGCGGTGGACGAGGAAGCGCGGCATCAGGTGCCGGTGCATTCCCTTGAACTGATGGCGCTGCTGGCGCTGTTGGAATAGGTGGAACGACGGGAGGACGTGGCATCGCGGAAGCGGGCGCCGTAGCACCTGCAGATATGCCAAGTTGATTGCGCGTGCTTTCGTCTAACTGCGCGATCGCAGCATCAATTTCTGCTTGAGTTGGTTCGGCTCTAGAACCAGCGCTCTTTTTTACGGGAGCTTTCTTGGTAGTTGCCGGAGCACCTTCTGCCGGTTTCATATCCGGGAATTTCTCCATCAACTTACGCACCACGGGTGCTTCTACCGTTGATGAAGCAGACTTAACGAACTCGCCAACTTCTTGTAATTTGGTGA
>CAIYQS010000097.1 GCA_903928395.1 uncultured Actinomycetes bacterium
TGCAAAGCAGGGCATCCGCGTCAACGCGTTATCTCCCGGACCCGTCAACACTCCATTGCTTCGCGAACTCTTCGCCAAAGATCCAGAGCGTGCTGCTCGCCGGTTAATTCACATCCCATTTGGTCGCTTCGCAGAAGCTTCAGAAATTGCTGCCGCGGTTGCCTTCTTGGCATCCGACGACTCATCCTTCATCACCGCATCTAATTTCTTGGTCGATGGTGGATTAAGTGGCGCTTACGTCACTCCTTTGGATGGCGAGTAAGCACCAGCGATGTGTCGACTACTTGGCTTCGTTTCGACCGAGGAGAAATCCTTGGTCGAAGCAGCTGGCAAAGAATTTACGGAGTTCGCGGCGCTATCATCTCGCCACGGTGATGGCTGGGGAATCGCCACCTGCAATGTACAAGAGCATGTGGACTTGCTTGTAGAACCAACTCGTGCAAAAGACAGTAAAGCTTTTGACAAAGCATCACACGAACTCAAATCAAATGGCGCGCTTTTGCACCTGCGTTGGGCGACCGGTGGACTAGCAATTAACGAAGGGAACACTCACCCCTTCGCTTATCGCGATTTCTCCTTCACCCACAATGGAGCGCTCATCCCTCCTGACGCTGTGGATGCTTTCATCGAACCTAAGTATGCGGTCTTACGTCGCGGTCAAACCGACAGTGAAAGTTATTTCTACCTCATCATTACTGAAATTGAAAAATTTGGCGTCGAACGCGGGATTCTCTCGGCCATCAACATCATTCGAAAGAATTGTGTCTACTCCAGCATAAACGGCATGTTTCTTACCCCAACAGAATTCTTTGTCATTAATGAGCACAATGATGAGCGGATTCCTCAAGGAGAATTGCCAGGATACTACGATCTTTTTTACCGCACAGACGGCGCAGAAGTTTTAGTCGCTTCTTCTGGTTGGACTCAAACTGGATGGCAAGAACTCCCAAATCACAGTCTAATGAAGGTAAATCGCACGAATTTGGAAATTAACATATCCAACCTCAACGATTAACGTGGCCAGACCTTGTTAATGCCGAATCAATTAGTATGCTAATAATTTCTGGATAAGTCAGTCCATAATGGTTCCAAAGTTTTGGGAACATCGAAGTTGGAGTGAAACCCGGCATTGTGTTGATTTCATTGACAACGATGTCACCTTTTTTGGTGTAGAAGAAATCAACGCGTGCTAACCCTTCGCAACCCAATGCTTTGAATGCTTTTTCGGCTGCATATTGGATTGCACCCGGCGGCAAATCATTTGGAAAGACAACCCTGGTAGCGTCATCCAAATATTTTGCTTCAAAGTCGTAAAATTCATGATCACCGAGAAACTGTATTTCCCCGGCAGGCGATGCAAAAAGCTTTCCGCGAATTTCTAGAACCGCACATTCTATTTCACGACCAATAATTGCATCTTCGATCAATACTTTGGTATCAAACTCAAATCCGTGTTCAATAGCAGGCATCAAGTCTTCAAACTTTTTTACTTTTGTGGTTCCACGACTTGAACCACTTCGGGCAGGTTTAACGAACACTGGATACTTCAAATTTTCAATTTGAGAAGCAATCCACTCTCCCTTTTTGAGAACTACGCCAGGGGCGACTGAGAGTCCAGCCGCTTCAAATATTGGTTTTGCAAAAGACTTGTCCATGCCGACCGCGCTTGCTAATACTCCAGAACCAACATAACGAATTCCAGCCATTTCGCAGAGACCTTGTACCGTGCCATCTTCCCCGTAAGGGCCATGAAGTAGAGGAAAAATAACGTCAATATTCAGTTGCGAACCATTAACACTTAAGCCCTGAACACCGGCGTCAATTGCCGGAAGTGACGAATCTACCTCAGGTAACTTTCCCTCTTGAATCGCCAAGGTCGTTCTGGGATCAACCAATACCCATTTCCCCGTACGAGTAATCCCGATCAAAATGGGTTGATATCGGTCCGGATCAATTGAGGATAAAACCCCACCCGCAGAAATGCACGAAATTTCGTGTTCAGAGGATTGCCCACCAAAGAGAATCCCAACTCTAATTTTTGCCGTCATAATTCCGCCAAAGTGCTTACGGACATCAAACGCGCCATCGCTTGTTCTGGAGTGGTTGATCCAGTTACCGCATCAGCCATGACTTCAATGATAGGCACTTCCACGCCAACTCGATGTGCCAACTCGCGAATCGCTGAAGCAGACGCGACGCCTTCGACTGTCTTTGCTACCTCTTGCCGCGCACCTTCGATGGTGCCAATACGACCAAAGGCCTCCCCAAATTGACGATTTCGCGATAGCGGCGAACCACAACTGGCGACGATGTCGCCCATGCCTGCTAATCCAAGGAAGGTGAGCGGATTTGCGCCGTAACTTTGCCCAAAACGTGCTACCTCGGATAGGCCACGAGTGATCACCATCGCCTGCGTATTTTCACCGAGATTCATACCAATAGTCATTCCAACAGCTAGAGCAACCACGCTTTTTGCAGCGCCAGCAAGTTCGCATCCAACTAAGTCATCAGAGGGATAAATACGGAAATAAGGGGTGGTGAATAATTCGATCATCAGATTTTGTATTGCCTTATTACTTGATGCAGCTACCGCCCCGGCTGGTTCACGGAGCGACAACTCCCCCGCCAAATTTGGGCCCGTAATTAAGCCAATCAGCTCCGGATCGCTACCCAATTCTTGAATGATTACTTCGGTCATACGCGACATGGTGTCCGCTTCTATGCCCTTGAGGGTTGAAAGTATTGGGCGATCACCCGGAAAGATAGCCCGCCAGCTTCGCAAATTTTCTCGCAAAGTTTGTGCAGGAACTGCAAGCACTAACGCTCCTCCAAAATTGAACGCTTCTTGGATATCGTTTGTCGCAACAAGATTTTCTGGAAGATAAATCCCAGGTAGAAATTTATGATTACTTCGTGAGGTACTAATTTCATCAACTACCAACGAATTGCGGCCCCACACGAGTACCTCATGACCAGCGTCGCAGAGGACTTGGGCAAGCGTCGTTCCCCAAGCTCCGGTTCCCAGCACCGTTGCGCGCGCCATTACTTTTCTTTTCGTTTCTTATAGTTGCCAATGCGTGGCAGATCTGATTGGCGGGGATCAAAGATCTCTATTGGAGCTTTCTCTCCCCTAATCTCCTCCAGCAATGAAGTGACCGCTTTCATGGCATACGCAGTCGCTTCAACCATAGCTTGAACATCATCTTCTCTCCCGTACCATGGCGAAAAATCCAAAGGCTTCCCGGCAATAACAGTTACCTTGGTTCGCGGCCACAATTTTGGTCTCTTGCTATATGGCGGCAGAATTTCCGCCGCTCCCCATTGCGCGCAAGGAATCACTGGCGCTTGCGTCACTACAGCAAGTCGAGCCAGCCCGGTTTTTGCTGCCATCGGCCAAAGATTTTCATCACGGGTGAGGGTTCCTTTGGGGTAAACCCCCAGACAATGGCCGGAGGAGAGAAATGCGATTGCATACGGCAGCGCGATAATTCCGGCTCCTTTTACCTCGCGTTCTACTGGCACTTGCTCTGCGTGGCGTAAAACCCAACCAACAATAGGGATTCTGAAAAGTGATGCTTTGCCGAGGAATCTGACTGCCCGGCCATTGCCGTAAAGGAAATGGGCGAACACCAGCGGATCAACATATGAAATGTGGTTGCTTATGGCGATCATTGGACCTGAAGTTGGAATGTTTTCTACTCCGCGCCATTCTTCTTTAGAAATAAATTTAAGCAATGGGATCAAAAAGCCTGCACCAAATTTCCAGGTTGGATTAGCACCTAAGGGGTGACCTTTGGGAGCGGCATAAACCGGGTTGAGGTCACTTCCTTGATTTCCCACAGCGAGAGTTTAGTAGGTATTCATTAGCAACTAAGTTTTTTGGGCTCTGCTATGAAAATTCATGCTTCTCAATAAAAAATGAGGGGAAGCGTTCTCGCTTCCCCTCATTTAAGTTCGGTACTTAATCTACTTCTTAACAACCTTCTTGGCTGGTGCTGCCTTCTTGGCTGGTGCTGCCTTCTTTGCAGGAGCTTTCTTAGCTGGAGCTGCCTTCTTTGCAGGAGCTTTCTTGGCTGGTGCTGCCTTCTTTGCAGGAGCTTTCTTTGCAACTGGCTTTGCTACAACTTTGACTACAACTTTTGGAACAACCTTTACAGGTGGCTTTGGAGCTGCTTCAAGTTTGCGTGCACCAGCAATAATTTCTTTCAAGGCTTTTGCAGGCAAGAAGCGAACCTTCTTGCTGGCTTTGATCTGAATTGTCTCGCCGGTAAATGGGTTACGACCCTTACGGGCAGGACGATCGACCTTCTTAAACTTTCCGAAATCATTGATCATGACGTCATCGCCCTTAGAAATATTACGAACGATCGCGTCAAAAACTACGTCGACAGCGCGTGCTGCCTCTTTCTTGCTATCCCCAAATTGTGGAGCCAAGTATGCGATGAACTGGGCCTTGTTCATTAGTTCCCCTTAAATACGCGTATTTCTTAGGCTTTTGCCTACAAAATGAAATCTACGCGGGTCCTCGACAAAGCAGCCCTATTAATAACGGTGTGTCGCAGGTGAAAAAATCCACTTTTTACGCGTAAAAAACTCTAAATCAACGGTAGAGAGTTGCCATAAATTTCTCCGCTACCGCCTATTAAGTGAATTATGAGCGTATTGGAAGGGTTTTTGGCTTGTAAGTTGGGCGATTACTCTCGAAAGTAGTCACAGAGTCGATATTTTTCAGCGTTAAACCGATGTCATCGAGCCCCTCCATGAGGCGCCAACGCGTGTAATCATCGATTTCAAAGGTAAATACCTCGTTTCCGAGCCGTACATTTTTCGCAGCTAAATCAACCGTCACCTGAACTGTTGGATCGACCTCAATGGCATCCCAGATCTTTTCGACGCTCGCCTGTGGAAGAACTACAGTGAGCAATCCACCTTTTTGCGAATTGCCCCGGAAAATATCGGCGAAACGACTTGAGATAACTGCTTTAAAGCCATAGTTTTGTAAGGCCCAGACCGCGTGTTCGCGAGAAGAACCCGTTCCAAAATCCGCACCGGCAACCAAAATAGTTGCGGCTTTGTATTGCGGTTGGTTCAGTACGAATTCTGGATCATTGCGCCATGCGGCAAAGAGTCCATCCTCAAATCCGCTCTTAGTTACGCGTTTTAAATATACAGCGGGAATAATTTGATCGGTGTCAACATTTGAACGACGCAATGGAACCGCGGTACCGGTGTGAGAAATAAATTTTTCCATGATGGTCTCCTATAGATCTGCCGGTGATGAAAGCGTTCCGCGAATTGCGGTCGCTGCAGCAACGAGTGGGCTTACAAGGTGGGTACGACCACCCTTACCTTGTCGTCCTTCAAAATTTCTGTTTGATGTAGAAGCTGAACGCTCCCCTACAGCTAATTGATCCGGATTCATTCCAAGACACATTGAGCATCCAGCATTTCGCCATTCTGCGCCGAAGTCCAAGAAAACTTTATCCAAACCTTCTTGTTCGGCTTGCAGGCGAACTCGTGCAGAGCCGGGAACAACCAACATGCGAACCGAGTCGGACTTTTTCTTTCCTTTTACAACTGCTGCAGCTGCACGCAAGTCCTCGATACGACCATTTGTACATGATCCAAGAAAGATGGTGTCTACTTTTATGGATTTAAGCGGCGCTCCTGCTTCCAGGCCCATGTAGGTAAGTGCCCGCTCTGCAGCGCCACGTTCTTCAATATCCGAAATTTCGGCGGGATTGGGAACAGACGCATTTAGCGGAAGTCCCTGCCCAGGATTAGTACCCCATGTAACAAACGGAGCCAACTCCGCTGCATTTAAGAAGATTTCAGAGTCGAACTCTGCATCTTCATCGGATTTAAGTGTTGACCAATATTCGACGGCTGCGTCCCAATCAGCTCCTTGTGGTGCATGGGGCTTATTTTTAACGTACTCAAATGTTGTTTCATCAGGTGCGATCAAACCAGCACGAGCTCCCGCTTCAATCGACATGTTGCAGATCGTCATGCGACCTTCCATTGATAAAGCCTTGATCGCGGAGCCACGGTATTCGAGAACATACCCTTGTCCACCGCCGGTTCCAATCTTTGCAATGATCGCCAAGATAATGTCCTTAGCTGTGACCCCATCAGGGAGAACCCCATCAACATTAATCGCCAAAGTCTTTGGTCGAACTAATGGCAGTGTTTGAGTTGCTAAAACGTGTTCAACTTCAGACGTTCCTATTCCAAATGCAAGTGCACCAAATGCTCCGTGCGTTGATGTATGTGAATCTCCACAAACTATTGTCATACCCGGTTGCGTTACACCAAGTTGCGGTCCAACAACGTGAACGATTCCTTGCTCTGCATCACCTAATGAATGAAGTCGCACACCAAATTCTGCGCAATTCTTACGCAAGGTATCGACCTGCAACTTAGAAACTGGGTCTGCAATTGGCAAATCAATGTTTAACGTCGGAGTGTTGTGATCCTCCGTGGCGATTGTTAAGTCGGGTCGGCGTACTTGGCGGCCGGCAAGGCGTAAGCCATCAAAAGCTTGAGGTGAAGTGACCTCATGAATCAAGTGGAGGTCAATGTAAATGAGGTCGGGTTCTCCCGTGGCGCTGCGGACAATATGGTCGGCCCAGATCTTTTCGGCTAGTGTCTTGCTCATTGCGGCTCCCTCATTTGGCGAAATACTCCTAAAACCTTGCATCTCAAAGTTTAAGATGGCAGTATTAGAGTATGGACAGAAAGAATAGCGGAGTCGGCGTATTAGACAAATCGGTTCGGATCTTGGCGACCCTCGAATCTGGACCCCACTCCCTAGCCGAACTGGTGGCAATCACTGGTATAGCTCGACCAACGGCTCACAGATTGGCTGTCGCACTGGAATTTCACCGGCTTGTTACCCGTGATCTCATGGGTCGTTTCGTGCTCGGAGCCCGCGCTGCTGAGTTGGCTTCGGCTGCCGGTGAGGATCGATTGCTAGCTGTAGCGAGCCCTGCATTGAGCGCGCTTCGGGATGCCTGCGGTGAAAGTGCTCAGTTATATCGCCGCCAAGGAGATCAACGGATCTGCGTGGCAACCGCAGAAAGACTTTCAGGATTGCGTGATTCTGTACCAGTTGGAACGGTCTTGACCATGCAGGCCGGGTCTGCTGCGCAGATTCTTTTAGCGTGGGAAGAACCAGACAAGTTGCACCGAGGGCTAGTTAATTCCAAATTTACAGCAGCAAGTTTGTCCGCGGTGCGACGTCGTGGTTGGGCACAATCTGTCGGAGAGCGAGAAGCTGGCGTTGCTTCAGTGAGCGCTCCAGTTCGAGGACCAAATAATAAAGTCATTGCAGCGGTGAGCATTAGCGGACCCATAGAGCGTTTAGGACGACAACCAGGACGAACCCATGCAGCCCAAGTTATGGCAACTGCGTCTCGATTAAGTGAATATTTAATTCAAGGAAAATAATTATTTAACGAACATATACCGCGAAGAAGTCTCTGCTTCCCGGACTTAAATACCTATTTGCCAATCGAGTAAACGGAACCAACTTAATCGGGTTCAATGTGGGATGCGTGGCTGTCGGCGCTGGATACCACATATACGAAATCCAATATTGATTGATATCAAGTTCCATCGCACGCACCGCACCTGCGGTATGCAAGAGATCAGCCAGACTTTGAACCGATAGTGAATTTCCGGCAACATAAATTATGTTTCCATTGGCATCAATGCCTATGCCAGAACGCCATACAAAGTGCGCATTTTTTACTGTAAAACCCCAATTCTTTAAAACACTTACATTGAGGTTAGGCGTAATGACGCCATTGTCGATTAACATACTTAAGTTTTGCCGAACAGAAGAAACGTCTGGAGTCATTTTGACTTCACTCCCCCAGGAACCAATGTCCATATGTCCATCAGCGTAAATCACCAGTGAAGCCTTGCCAGAAACCAATGGCTTAATAGTTACATGGTTCTGGTAGTAACCGCCGAGAGAATCTTTAACTTTGAATGCGCTGTTAAATGTCGCAACCAATCCTTGCAAATCTGGTCCTGCCAATTGATCACTCAACCCCAACTGCGCCAAATGTCCTGGCTCTGAAAATCCAGGATGTTGGACGTAGCGCAGCAAAGAACTATTCATAATTGCAATACCAGCTAGGTATGACGTGTGAAGTTTGTCCGGGCGGAGGTAGCCAACTTGAATAGCCGGAATCCCTTTCACTTTATAAACCGTTTTCAGGTCGCCCTCTCCTTGTAATGAGGGCTTAACAAGTGTTGGAATCTTTTTCGCCACCGACATCGCATCTTGGGCAAGAATCTTGGACGAGTTGGGATCTAACGTTCCGCCAACCTTTGGCTTATCGACACTGTATTGCGCATTCTCTAGTGCTGAGACCAAAGAGCTCAAATAATGATTCCTACCCCATTCTGCAAGTCGAGCAGAAACCGGATCTGTGCCAGGCGCCAAGAGTGCACCGCTAATTGACCAAAGAACAACTATCAGGAAAAGGGATGGAACAGTAATAACGGCAAGCTTGCGTTTGCTTGCAGTCTTTATCCAAGCCTTGAGCGTCTGCCATTTGGCTTTACTCCACTTCACGTGGAGAAGATACCAATCATCGCTGAGAAATCTTCCGAAAAATCGGAAGCGGCAACGCTTTAAATATCACAGAAACATATTTCAAAATTGAAGGTGCCCAGGTCACAACTTTTGTTGACTTGAGTGCCAGCACTCCATATCGACCACACTCTTCTGATGAAATTGTGAACGGCGGAGTAGTTAAACCCTCGGTCATTTTGCTTTTTACAAATCCAGGACGCAGAATTTTGATTGAAACGCCGGTTCCGTTTAATTTCGATGCTAATCCTCGCGCATAGAAGTCCAAACCCGCTTTAGTTGATCCGTAACCAAAATTGTCATCGCGAGGTCTGACTTGTGCAAATGAACTGATAACCAGAATGGTTCCGTGTGATTGATTCTTCATGCCATCTGAGATCATGCTGAGTAAATGCACTGTGCTCAAATAATTAACGTCCATCGCTTGGACTAAATTATCGGCGACACTCAATGTTGGGTCCTTGCCTAAAACCCCTACGGCAATGATCACCAGATCCAGATCTTTTCCCTCGAATAGTTTTGCCACTAATTTCTCTCGGTCAGCCTTGTTTGTTACATCAAGTCCGTACTCTCCAGTGCGTCCGACCAAAATGACTTCGCGCGATTTGTCTTCGGGAAGCTGTGCAACAATCGAAAGCCCTATTTCGCTTTCTCCTCCGATGAGCGCGATCCTTCCAGGATTCTTAAATCCATTTAACATAGTTGCAACCTCCTGGCTTGATCTGACTGCCACAAATGATGTGGATCCATAGCGTTTCTTGTTGTGCGCCATTGGTCTAACTCGGGATACATTGCAGGAACGAGTTTCGGCGATACCCGAGAATCTTTAATCAAATAAACCCGACCGCCCGCTGCAACCAATTCTTCGTCAAATTTCTGCAGAAAAATTTCTAGCCCCGGAACCGTTACCGAGTAATCCAAAGTCAACGTCCACCCAGGACGTGGAAAGCTCATTGGCGCCTTTGAAGCTGCGCCAAATTTCTTCAAAACCCCTAAAAAGGAGGAAGCTTTCAATCCTCGAAGCCCAGCAAATAATTGGTCAAAGATCTCTTCTCGTCCCTCATCAATCACAAACTGGTATTGCAAGAAACCTGATGCTCCATAAATCCGGTTCCAATTGGCAACCCCGTCAAGGGGATGCATATATTTGGTGAGCGCCGCTGCGCCATTCTTAAGCGGCTTGCGGAACCAGACTTCATTAAAGGCCCGCACCGTTAAGGGGGAAATGAAGTTTGTTCCAGCAAGGTCAGGTAGCGACAATCCCCCAGAGCCCGATGAAGTTTTTACTGATTTTGATCCGTAGTTACCCAAACTCACGACACCGCGGCCACGGTAGTCTCCAGACAAATCAATCCAGGCAACAGTATGTTCATAATCCTTATCCGACTTACCTAGGAGGTCGATCATTGCGCTTAGATTTGGAACTCGATGTTCGGTGACATCTACCGAATTGGATTGGACTACGCGAAGTTGAATACGAAGTTCAATCACGACGCCAGTTAATCCAAGTCCTCCCACAGTTGCCCAAAATTCGGGGTCATGAGGCGTAAAAGTTTCCACACTGCCATTGGCGAGAAGGAGTTTCATCTCCACAACGGACTGCGAAAACGAACCGGTCTTGTGATGTGACTTTCCATGGATATCCGCAGCAATTGCGCCACCCATGGTTACATTTCCGGTCCCGGGAACAACGGGAGGAAACAATGCATGTGCAAGCGCCGCTTGCTCTAACTCTGAAATCGTCACCCCAGCTCCAACAGTCGCAGTTGCCGTTTCTGGATCAATTGCAATGTGTTTCAACTCAGTAAGGTCAATTAAAGTTCCACCAGAATTAAGTGCCGAATCACCGTAACTTCTATGCAGTCCGACAGGTAACAACCCACGATTAGCCGTGCCCATCGAAATTATTTCTACGGTTTCTGCAACGTCAGATACAACCGCTCGAGTTGAAATTGATTGGAAATTCTTTCCCCATCCAGAAACCGTTTGAGCCTCAGTTATGCGCATAGACCGAAAGAATCAGTAGAAGCGCCGTCGCGACGCCAGCTCCAAGGAAATAGAAATCGCTAAACATGACTTCTTCGGGGACTTCTCCGCTGCTTCGTTCCACGGCCCAGATATACCGGAGCAGGGCGAAGGTGACAGTTATTACAGAGATTTCGGCAAACGGATGAATAGTGCTCAAAGAGAATGCCCAGAGGCTATAAGCGGTCAATGTAATTCCGCTTGCAACTGTGAGCACAAGTCGAAGAAAATCAGTTGTGTACTGCGCAATCACCGGACGGACCGTGATTGCAGCTTTACTATTCTTTTCGGCAATCCGCTTTGCGGTGACAATCACGAGTGGTCAATAAGTCGCTACCACCAAGAACCA
>CAIYQS010000098.1 GCA_903928395.1 uncultured Actinomycetes bacterium
CTCTTATGTGTACTCGCATTTATCTTTGCTTTCCGACAATTCTCCATGATCTATTTGACTACCGGTGGCGGACCAGATGAAACAACTCAAACATTAACAATTTCGGTATTCCTCACCGCATTTAAGTTCTTTGACTCCGCAGTTGCCTCCGCAACGGGGGTATTTGGGCTCATTGTGACCGCAGGGGTTGCCGTCATTTTCCTTTATTTCCAAGATAAACAGGACAAGGAGATATAAGAAGTGGCGATCGTCCGCGGATCCTCAAAGAGATATTTGGCGTATGACTTTTTGAGATATCTGGTCATCATTGTCATGTCGGTGCTTGTTGCTTTCCCGATTTATTGGATGATCCTTACCGCGTTGCAAGATCCAAACGTCACACTTCAATACCCGCCATCTTTTATTCCGAAATCACCTAATCTTTTAGGATTCCGCCAGCTATTCACCGACAACCCTATGGCGCGATGGTTGCTCAATTCGGCCTTCGTTGCGTCCATTGCAACCGCTGTTACTACAACCTTCGGAATATTGGGTGCATATGCGCTTTCTAATTTCCGCTGGCGGGGAAAGATTCTCTTTTCCTTCATTCTTCTCTTCACCCAGATGATGCCAGAAGTTCTAGTCATTATTCCTATTTATGAAATCTTCGCTAAGTTCCACCTCACTAACGATCTGATAGCCCTTGCATTCCTCCACTCGGCATTCGTAGTGCCAGTGTGTATTTGGATTCTCAAACCCGCATTTCGTGGCATTCCTAAGGAAGTGAACGAAGCGGCTCAGATCGATGGTTGTTCGCAGATGAAGATTTTACAGAAGATCGTGATTCCAATCTGCTCACCTGCGATCATCGCGGTCGGCGTAGTTGCCTTCTTCGCTAGCTGGGGAGATTTCTTGTGGGGAGTCACAATGATTTCGACTCGAAATCTATTTCCAGCGTCTGTGGGTCTCGCTTCGACAATTTCACAATTAAACACTCCAGTTCAAGAGCTTTTGAGCGGTGCATTTGTCTATGGACTACCTCCCGTTATTTTGTATATCTTTGTTCAAAGGTATGTTATTTCCGGACTCACAGCTGGAGCAATTAAGGGGTAATTATGAGCACAGAACAATCAGATTCAATTTGGCCAAAGATTAGAGATACACAAGTTCCGGAAGGTGCAGTGCACATCTGGTGGCTTTTGCAAGCGGGCTTTGTGATCAAGAGTCCAAGTGGGGTTATGGTCTGCGTAGATCCATACCTGACCGATTCTGTCATTACCTCCTATGGAGCGGCACGCGGATACCCAGCACCACTCTCTGCCGATGAAGCAGAATTCGATGCAATCATGGCTACTCATCCACACGATGATCACATCGATCCAGAAACCTTGATCCCATTTTCTAGACATGCGAAGACACGCTACATCGGCCCATTTTCCGTTATTAAGTTGGCCCGCGCGGGAGGCTTCTATGGACCTCGCACTACTACTTTAAATCGTGGCGATGAAGTGATGGTGGGTGACATTAAGGTTCAGGCAGTAGCCGCCCGGCATATGTTTGGTCCGGAACCTACTCCGGATGCCTCAGGATACATCATCACTGTTGGACAGTGGCGCATTTATCACTCGGGCGACACCGAATACGATGCGACAATCGTTGATGACACCGAAGGCCAAGTGGATATTTCTCTCATTTGCATCAATGGAATCACCGGCAACATGGATACCAAGGAAGCGGCTTTTCTCGCCTGGCGCCAAGGGACAAAGCTGGCTGTACCAATGCACTTTGGATTATGGGCCGAAGATACTTCTGGTCAAGATGGTGCAACGCTTGATTTGGACGAATTTACTGACACATATAGAAAATTGGTTCCAGACGGAAAAGTTGCAATCCCAACCCTTGGGGTTCCTATCGAAATGCGATCAGTCTGAGAGATGCTGTAGCACGCTTCGCAACTTTGTTTCGTCGATGATGCCATGCCGCATTATTTTCGGTGGCTGAACCACAAAACTTACGGTAGTCGCTGGTTTGGTATACCTACAGCGTCCGGAATCTACGATGATGTCGATCTGTTTCTTGATCTTGGGTGATATGTCTACGACTTGACGAGCCGCTTGGCCTGAAATTTGTGGTGCAGTAGCGTAAATAAGCGGTCCGACTAAACCCAGAAGTTCGCGTAAGAATTTATTGCTAGGAACTCGACAATATACGTTTGAAGGGTAGGTCTTTGCCCCTAAATTGATATTAAGACCAGGTATCAGGGGAGTGACAACGTTCAGCGGACCGGGCCAAAATGTGGAGGCGAGTAACTTTAACTCAGGGGAGGAGACAGAAGTGAGAGATGCCAAGGTACTGAAATCAGGGATAAGGACGGGAAAAAAAGTATCTTCATCGCCCTGGGTGATTTCCCGAAATTTGTTGACTGCATCCTGACTATACGGATAGGCCATATAAACGTAGCCATTTTCTAGTCCTGCACAGAGTATCTTGCCATTTTGAATTTCAGTCAGCAGCGCAAATTTCGTCTTTTCAAAATAAGTTTTATCTTTGAGCTTTTCGGATGTAATGGTGCGAGTCACGGCACGATTTCGAATCTACTACCAATGCTCATGATGACATTTCCTTCGCTACGCCGAGTGACTAACACATAGTAACACCCGACTTGCATGAAGACATTACAAACTACCTTCTTTATAATGATACGATGGATGGTTCGCAAATGACAGAAGGGAATTGAAGTGACCTTTGAACTTCGTGTTTATCATGCTAATACGGGGAAGATGCCGCAATTGCTCAATCGCTTTCGGAATCATACGATAAAGATATTTCCTAAACATGGCATCGAAAACGTTGGTTATTGGATTGATGACGCAAATCCAGAAGACCTAATTTATGTACTCAAACATGTCGGCGATCCCGCAACAAATTGGAAGAATTTTGGCGACGATGAAGAGTGGAAAAGCGCTAAAGCGGCTTCGGAAGTTAACGGACGCTTAGTCGCATCCATAGAATCAAAATTTATGTCCGCCACAGATTTTTCAGAGATTCGATGAATTTTTACTACTGCTGATTTCTAAAAGGGTTTAGAAAATTCGCAGGTTTCGGTAGCTTCTAGTTCAAATAACCGATTCCACTTTGCCGTTCTGTCTGAACCGTGCGTGGATCCAACTTTGATCTGTTCCGCCCTCCAACCAACGGCTAAATCTGCGAGCCAAGAGTCCTCAGTTTCTCCGCTTCGGGCAGAGACTATGGTCCTAAATTTTGCGCTCTGCGCTCTCTCAAAGACTTCCAGGGTGCTGCTCAAGAGACCATTTTGATTGGGTTTGATCAAGATTGCATTGCTTGCTTCTTCGTCGATTCCGCGTTCAAGTCTGGCAAGGTTGGTCGTGAAAAGATCATCCCCAATTACTTGAAGGTTGGCTGGAGCGTCGGACATAAACGCACTCCACGACCTCCAGTCGTCTTCGGCAAAGGGATCTTCAATTGAAAGAATCGGCTGACTTGTAATCAACTTCTGGATGTATGAAATAAATTCATCCGAGGTGTAGCTCCTATCGGATTTGGCTAATCGATATATTCCATCTTGATAGAACTGTGTAGCTGCAAAATCGATTGCCAGGGAAACATCTGCGCCAACTCGAAGCCCCACGATGGAAATGCAGGATGCCACGAATTCACAGGCGGCCTCAATTGATCCGAATTCAATTGCTAATCCGCCTTCATCGGCCGTGAGGTTTGTTGCCGCACCCAATTTCGAGCCTTCAATTGACGCGACCTCTCGGATTGCTGAGACCCAAGACATCGCTTCGTGAAATGAGGTTGCTCCGTGCGGGAGAGCTAGTACATCTTGGATATCAATGATGTTTCGGGCGTGTGCTCCACCGGAAAGGATGTTCACCATTGGCATCGGAAGTTTAAGAGAACCCTCGGGTTGAAATAATCGAGCAAGCGAGCCACCGTGAGCATGCGCCTGTGCCTTTGCCACGCTGATAGATATCGCTAACGCAGCGTTTGCACCGATACTTTGGAAGCCATCAGATGTGTCGAGTTCCCGCAGCATCTGGTCTGCCTTGAAAAAATCTGGATGATGTCCAATGAGTTGTGGTGTAACTAGGTCATTAATATTTTCGCACGCCTGATAGACAGAGCTACCCCCATACATTGACTCAGCGAATTTGCCGTCTTGATCCCTTAACTCTCTTGCTTCATGAAGTCCAGTGGAAGCACCAGAGGGAATTCGAGCCGTATGAACCGATCCATCTGAGAGTAAGAGTGTCGCGGCCAGCGTAGGCTTGCCTCTGGAATCTAAGATTTGATAGCCCCAGAGCCGTGAAATCTTCATGCAAATAGATCCATCACATCTGCTTCTGAACTCCCTAAAACACTTTTGGCTACCGACCTTACGCGTTCCTGCTTATCCGAATCCAGATAATTGACGAGCGAAACTCCATCCACTCTGGCAAGCGCGATCATTGCGACATGATCCTTCAGATTGACTGCAACGGGAATTTTTGAATATTTCCGATATTCATTTAGAAATTCTATTGCCGTTTCCCTGAGAAGCGCTTTCTCATCTGATGAGTCTGTCCGAATGTCCTTGCAGACCAAATGACCTAATAGGAAGGCGAGGTCAAAAACCGGATTACCGGTGTTGATCGCCTCGAAATCCAGAATAACCGGTTCTTCTTCAGGTAAAACCAATA
>CAIYQS010000099.1 GCA_903928395.1 uncultured Actinomycetes bacterium
ATTGCTGCAACTGAACCCTTTGACTGCAAGAGGGACTTGGTGTTGGAAGCATCAGAGATGCCACCACCAAAGGCGACCATCCATGCACCGAGGCGATTGAGATCGGCATCGACGCACATTGGAAGGATCTTCTTTTTCAGTAGGAGCTTTGCTTGGGTATCGAACTGGGCAACTGTGGTTGGCAGTGCTTTGATTCCAGCCTTCTTCATCAAGATTGAGTTACCTTCAAGAACCAATGGGTTGGCGTCTTTTGGAAGTCCAATAATTTGGCCGCCTTGCGTGTAAGGGGTCAAGTAGCTTGGGTTGAATGCCGAAAGGCTGAACTTAGAAGCAGTAATGAATGGAGTCAGGTCGGCTAGTACTCCTTGTTGCTGCCAGAGTTGAGAGTCACTCGAGTTCAGGTAGAAAGCATCAGGTGCGGTATTTGATGCAAACTTTGCTGCCATATCCGTTTCATAGTTTCCAGTATCAACTTGTAGGTTGACTGCGATCCCCGGATTGCGGCTTTCGAATGTTGCGATTGTGTCATTGAGCGCTGCTGCCTCTGCAGGCGAAGAGCCCCATGTCCCAACCGTGATAGTTACAGGTGCTGCCGTGTCTGCATGTACGGCTACGGCGAAAGGTACGGTTAATACCAATGCGACGAGTGCCGAAGTTAAACTCAGACGTTTTTTATCCATGATCCTCCTCATGATCGTTCTAATTTGAACGTTAAAATAAATTTATGCCCCTTCGGGCGAAAAGGGAATAGAAAAAGCTCACATTTCTATAACATTTTTATAACGTTCAAATCCACTTCGGCTAGGTAAATTGTCGACTAGATGTTTGTAAATAGGAATAGACCCACTAGATTTCGGATCACCTGTAAAGAAAGCGTAAGGAAAAGGGAAAAATGAGCGTGGATCACATCGTTTTTATAGGAGACAGCGTGACCGACTGCGATCGACTCACCATTCCCCCACACGGATTTGGGTATGTTTCTAAGGTTGCGGCGAAATTGTCCGATAAGTACCAAATAACCAATGTGGGCACCAGCGGCAATCGGCTGGTTGATTTGGGCCAGCGGTGGGAGCGAGATGTCATCGACAACAAGCCAGACATCCTGTCCGTCGCGATTGGTGTCAACGACACCTGGCGACGTTATGACAGTAACGACCTAACCCCCCTGGAGGATTTTGAATCCAGGTACCGCAAGCTTTTAACCCTGACGAACGAGGCGCTGCGCCCTCAGTTCGTTTTGTGCGAACCTTTCTTGCTTCCAGCCACTGCGGAAATGAATGCTTGGCGTGAGGATCTGGATCCAAAAATCAACGCCATTCACAATCTGGCTAAAGAGTTTGATGCGGTAGTTGTTCCCTTCGATCAGATGTTCACCGCAGCCTTAACCGCTCAGACCGTTGCAGACCTTGCTCCTGACGGCATCCACCCATTGGATGAGGGCCACGAAATGATGGCAAAGCTCTGGGCGGATAAGGTTTTTGGCTGAGGTATTTGCCTCTTTTTACGCCTAGTAGACTCTGCACTTCGCCAGTCCTACCGGATGGCATGCGTTAGCCCCGATAGCCCAATGGCAGAGGCAGAGGACTTAAAATCCTCCCAGTGTGGGTTCGACCCCCACTCGGGGCACGCTCGTTAAACTCGCCTGTGTAACCATTAGTAAATCGGAAGTTGGTCCATAAGTTTTTCGGAGACTTCCACAATTTCTTTTGCCTTATCCAAATCCTGGCGAACGTTATCGGCCGTTAGCTCCGGTTCGGAGACTGGTGGGTACTCACTATTGTGGCGTGAGCGACGCAATCTATTGTACGTAACAAGTATGCGACCCAATGGCGGATCAATTTGTGCCTTGAGTGCATCGGATATCACAACATGTCCTCCTTTTGTTGTAGGACGGAGTCCCTGTACTTCAAGAACAGCAGTAAGTGATTTTCTAGCGGCTGTGTATAGCAACGCGTATGCACCCTCTGGATCATCTTCGGCGGTACTCGCAGACGATGCCAAATGGTTTTGCGCCTGCTTTAAAAGTCGGTTGGCGTGAGTTCTACTTGCAGTTACTTTCTGCAGCTTCTCCTCTTCAATTAGTGAGTCGATTTTGCCTCGTCCTTGGCCCCAACTTCCAGCAGGTGGCAATGTTGAACTCATAGTGCCGCCTCACTTAAGTCCAAAGTAACGAGTGGCCCCGCTTTAATCGTTTTCAAGAAGGCACCTTCTCCCTCTTTCCAAGATTTGGGGGACACGCGACGTACGTTGACCTCCCTCTGAAGGATTACCTCTGCTCGTTCAGCTGCTGATTGAATTTCGTCAAGGTCGGCGACGCCGACCACCAAGACGTCCACATCATTGGGCACGCCTCCGGTAACACCCGAGTAGCGAGCAGCCCACGACCCATAGATGTAAGCAGCTTCAATCCCGGCAATAGGTGCCAGTTCGCATTTCAGGACTGGCAAAGGCCCATGCGTTACCGCCAATAAGTCTGAAAGGGGTTTAAAAATAATTGAATCTTTTTCAGCGCTCACCAACCGGGAGTTCCCTTCCCTCCGATCATGAATGAAACCCGCCTTTAGCAACTTAACAATCTCCTGTTGCACTCCAGGCACAGAACTACCGACCCTCCTTGCCACCTCTGTAACGCTGAACTCCTTGGTGGGGTTTAGGTACAACAGGGCGAGCAGGTCCGCCTGGGTTCTAGATCTTAGGATGGGGAGTAACTGGGAGACTTTCATAACTCTTAATGTACATTAAGAGTTATGAAAGTCAAGAAGCTGTATGGGAAAAATCCGAGATTCTCATAGTGGGGAGAGGCGCCAAATTCGACCTAAACATTGGGTTGGAACTTTTTGATTTTTAGGTTGGAAGACTCAACTTTCTCGGCGCAATCCCCGCTTGAAAACCCAATTGTTAACACGCCACGCTCGTTAAACTCGCTTCGTGACCTCGATCGTGGGCCAAGTGCTCTCCATCAACATTGCTCGGCAGAGCCAGGCGCAGACCTGGTCCAACTCCGGAAATCGCACCGGAATCAACAAAGTGAGTGTCGATGGTGCTGTCCTTTTCCGCGATGAGGGAGTGGTCGGGGATAACGTTGTCGATCGAGTAAATCATGGTGGCTACAACAAAGCGGTCTACGCCTATGCACGTGAAGATGCACTGTGGTGGGAAGAGAGAATCGGTAGGGAAATTGCACCGGGTCAATTTGGGGAGAATCTGACATCGCTAGATCTGGATCTTTCGGGAGCGGTGATCGGGGAACAATGGCGGATTGGCGAATTACTTCTAGAGGTTTCTGAACCACGGATTCCATGCAAAATCTTTGCTGGATTCTGGGATCGCCCTACGCTGATAAAAGAATTTACTGAAGCCAACCGATCGGGCGCATATTTGCGAATCCTGGAAGGTGCAACGATCGAAAAGGGGATGAGCATCGAAATCGTGCATCGCCCCGAGCATGGGATCACGATTGGCGATGTCTTTGCAGCCAGGTCCGGTGCGCGCGAAAAAATTCGAGAAATAGCTAGCGTGACTAACCTTTCTACCGAATATCAAGATTGGGCGAAGCGGGTTAGCGCAACTGTTTAGAAGCTTAAATTTATCTTTCTAGAAGTTGCGCGTTCTGCCTGATGTAGAGCGGCAAGGTATGAAATCCATGAACTTCACTGACCCAACGACCACCTGTTACTAGTTCACCAGTGAAATAGTTTTTCCATTCACCTTGCGGTAGATAGAAATCCACATCTCCTTTTTCGGTGAATACTGGGGCAACAAGAAGGTCGGGACCGAGCATGTATTGCTGATCCAAAAACCAAGTGGTCTTGTCTTCTGGGAACTCCATATACATCGGCCGCATCATCGGGGTACCTGCGTTCGTGACTTCCGTTGAAACCTCAAGGAGGTAGGGAAGCAACTTTTGTTTGAGGTGTGTAAAAGTGCGCGTGACATCTACCGCTTCTTCATCCACGCTCCATGGAACGCGAACACTGCCGCTGCCATGAAGGCGCGAATGCGAACTGAGCAACCCAAAGGCGAGCCAACGTTTAAATACCGCAGGGTCAAGAACGCCCTCGTAGCCGCCAATGTCATGGCTCCAGTAGCCAAATCCGCTACTCATTAGGCTCAAGCCGCCGCGCAAACTTTCGGCCATCGAAACAAAGGACGAGGTGTTGTCGCCACCCCAGTGCACGGGCATGGATTGTCCGCCGGTTGTTGCGCTGCGGGCAAAGACGATTGCATCATCACCCTTCATCTCTTGCATGAGTTCCCAGACCGTTTGGTTGTAAAGCAGTGGGTAGAGGTTGTGCATTTGCTCTGGGTCGACACCGTTGAAGTACACGACATCAGTTGGAATTCTTTCGCCAAAATCTGTCTTGAAGCAATCAACGCCCATCTCTAGTAGCGGGCGAAGTTTTGATTTAAACCAATCGCGAGCCGCTGGGTTGCTAAAGTCAACGATTGCAAGTCCGGCTTGCCAATCATCGGTCTGCCAGACCGAGCCATCTGGCCGCTTTAGAAAATATCCACACTCCTTGGCTTCGTTAAAAATTTTGGATGCTTGGGCGATGTATGGATTGATCCAAAGACTAATTCGCAATCCCTTAGCTTTTAAGCGAGTAAGCATTTCTTCGGGATTTGGGAAGGTGCGCGTATCCCACTCGAAATCGCACCAATGAAATTCGCGCATCCAGAAGCAATCAAAGTGGAATACAGATAGCGGGATGTCGCGCTTTGCCATTTCATCGATGAACTCGCTCACGGTGGCTTCGTTGTAATCGGTAACAAATGACGTGCTGAGCCACAAACCAAAGGACCAATCGGGAAGCAATGGCGCGCGACCAGTGAGCGCTGTGTATTTAGAAATAATCTCTTTTGGGGTGGGTCCGTAAATTATCAGGTACTCCAGGTCTTCACCCGGCACGCTAAATTGCACGCGTTCGACGGCTTCACTTCCGACTTCAAAAGAAACCCGTCCCGTGTGATTAACAAATACCCCATAGCCTTTATTTGTCATGTAAAAGGGAATGCTCTTGTAAGCCTGTTCGCTACTGGTCCCGCCATCTAAATTCCAAATATCTATTGACTGTCCGTTTTTAATAAAAGGCGTGAACCGTTCGCCAAGGCCATAAACTAGTTCACCTACTCCTAAATTGAGTTGATTGAAGATGTAGAAGCCTTTGGCGCCATCACTTTCTTGGACATCTGCGTAGGCGAGGCTTTTGCCAGCTGAACTTGTAAGGAGTTCTCCATCTCCAAGGAAATCAATCTGCCACTTATCTTCCTTGCTGATCACTGCTTCTAACCGCCCGGCGCGAAGGTGCCAAGCGGCATCGTCTTGCGTGAACGAGGTAGGGGAATTGGTCTCATTGAGGGCAAAACGAAGTGCAGCAGGACCACCGCTGTGGCGATTTATATTGATCCGGAGCACATCAGCGAGTGGCGAATCAATGGTGAGATTAAATGTCGGAATGCTGAGTGTGTTGGCGCGCTGACGGATGACAATCGGGGTACCAACCAATCGCAATTTTTCGGAGTATTCGGCCTCATAAACTTGGGCCGCATGTTGCAAGGAAACACCCTCACGCTTTAGCCAAAAACCATTGGTGAATTTCATGCGATTCCCCTCTCTGGGAAGACAAAAGTTAACTACCCGCGTTTGTTACTTTGTCGGACTCAATCCATACGTGCCAAGAGCGTTTTGTGAGATCTTGTTCTTCCAAGCAGCGGACGATCCAGTGTGGCCAGCTGCCACAGTAAACACCAAGGCAAGTATTGCGCCAAGGGCAACGGAAAGCTCTGCAAACCGCTTGAGACCGCTACCTACGCGGTTATAGAGCAGCTTGGAGCCGGCGAAAGCAACGAAAAGTCCAAAAGCGGTGAGCTCTACGAGGTGCCCGAATAGGGAGTGCGTATTTGTGACGCCCACCCGTGAGGTTAACGCGTCGCCTGCTTGGCTGGTAGCAATGGCCATGATGAGCATCACTATAGAAACCACGAAATTGAGGTTCATCATCTTGGCAAATCGCTTCATCCTTAGGACATAGAAAAGGTAGAGCGCCCAGATGGGAAATAGAACAACCACGAAATGTACAAGGAGGGGATGGATGGGCAAACCTAAAATTGTGTCAAACATGTACGTCCGCTCCCTCAAAAATCCGTCTTTTCGTTAATTGATCCAATCTTAACCCTCCTGCCTGGGCTCGATTCCCCGCGCGGGTCACTTACTAAATGGAGGGTTGGAATCTAAACTCAAGGAATGGAGAAGCAAGGGAGCGATCACGAAGGCTATCTTTTTCCAACTAAGTTCGTGGACTACATTGAAGATGCCTTTCACATCGCTTTATCCATCGTTTTGCTTGCTATTAGCGCAGGCGCGCTTTATTTCAGTGTCAAAGAGATGCTTACAACCCATCCTTTCTTTCCAAACGGCATGGTAGTTGGAATCAATAACATCCTGTTTATTGTGATCATCTTGGAAATATTGCGAACCATAATTTCGAGATTCACTGACGGCGTCCTCCAACTCGACAAATTTTTAGTGATTGGGGTGATCGCCGCGGTTCGACATATCCTGACCGTTGGGGCTTCGCTGACTTTGGACTCATCGCAAAATCAAGAGATGTTCTATCGAAACCTATGGGAATTGAGTGTCGACGCGGTCATCGTACTTTTGCTGGTACTAGCGATCTTTCTTTCAAAGCTATCGCAGCGGAAATTCACTATCTAGCCAACGAGGCACGATAGATTCCTGCCATGATTGTTGACGTCGCGCTTTATCAAAATGGTCTCCGTGTTGATGGGCCGAGTGATATTTCAGATCTCGTTGATATTGCAAGGCGCGACGGGGGATTTGTTTGGTTGGGGATGGCGGAGCCGACCCATTCCGAATTCGATATGGTGGTTGGAGAACTCAATTTTCACCCGCTTGCCGTAGAAGATGCGGTGAAGGCCCGCCAACGGCCGAAACTTGAAGATTACGCAGGGTTAACTTTTTTCGTCATTAAGACTGTCTTCTTTAATCAGGCAGAACAAGAAGTATCTACTGGCGAACTGCTGTGCTTTATTGATTCGCATTTCATCGTCACCGTTCGTCACGGTGAGGGACATCCACTGTCATCGGTAAGACATGATTTAGAACAAAAACCAGAAATGTTGAAACTTGGTCCCTACGCAGTTGTGCATGCGGTCGCTGATCGAATTATTGACGGATACAGAAGCATTTCGACGCTGCTGGAACAAGAAGTTGTGGCAGTGGAGAATAAAGTTTTTACCGGCAAAAGACAGACTTTTTCTGAAGAGATCTATTTCCTCAAGCGCGAAGTAATTGAATTCAAACACGCTATTGATCCACTCATTATTCCAATCAGTCGGCTTTTTAGCGGTGCAGTGCAGTCGGTTCCAGAAGAACTACGACCATTCTTCCGCGATACCTCAGATCACCTCTTGCAGGCTTGTGAACAAGCGTCCGGATTAGATTCGTTAATTACATCGGTGCTGCAAGCTGATTTAGCTCATATTCAAGTGCAGCAAAATATTGATGTAAGAAAGATTTCGGCATGGGTCGCGCTCGCTGCGGGACCGACAATGATCGCTGGAATTTACGGGATGAACTTTCATCACATGCCAGAACTCAGTACCAGATATGGTTATTACCTCGTGCTGGGAGCGATGGTTGCGCTGACTGGCTTTATATATAGATCATTCAAACGATCCGGATGGCTCTAATTGTGCAAGGGATGCTGGCGGGCATATGCGCCGCGCAGTCGGCGGCGCCCGTTGACCTTACCATTACGCTCGGTGCGACAAATGGCGCCATCCGGCCGCTGCTCGGTGTCAACGTCGGTCCCATTCCGGCGGGTGAGCGCGGCAATGCCGATGTCACCGAAGGATATCACCGGATCGGCGTGACGCAAATCCGCACTCACGACTACTACGG
>CAIYQS010000100.1 GCA_903928395.1 uncultured Actinomycetes bacterium
ACCGAGATGGTCTTAGACGCCCTTGAGATGGCGAGGTGGCAACGAGGGACGAGGCTCGAAGACCTTCGGTGTCACAGCGACGCAGGGTCGCAATTTACGAGTATTCGTTACTCCGAGCGGCTGGACGAGATCGGCGCCCGTCCCTCGATTGGATCCATCGGAGATTCGTTCGATAATGCACTCGCCGAAAGCGTCAACGCCCTCTACAAGACCGAACTCACGAGAGGCCCAGGGCGAGGGCCATGGCGAACGATTGACGATCTCGAACTGCAGACCCTCGCGTGGGTGCACTGGCACAACAACGAGCGATTGCACAGCTATCTCGACGACGTTCCGCCGGTCGAGTTCGAGGCAATCTACGATGCAACCGTCAGCGAAACCTCGCTGATGGAACTCACAAGCTGAGAGTCTCCATCAAACCCAGTGCGATTCAATTCGTGTCTTCACAAAACCCGGGGTGATTCACCGATTCATCTATCATTTCTTTATGGTTAGAGGCGAAATGAAGATCTCGGACTGCTTCTTGTGTGATCCGCGCCGTGAGCTCGTGTTTGCGGAGAGCAGCAATTTTCGTGCGCTCCTCGGACTCGGACCAATAGTCGAAGGCTACTCACTCATCGCAACCAAGGATCATGTTCCGAGCATGTTCGATCTGGACGATCATCTCGCGAAGGAATTTAGAGAATTCTCCGCTCAAGTTACCGAGATAATTTCTCGCCTTTGGGGTCCTCCAGTGATCACCGAACATGGCCGCATCGGGCTTTGCATAAAAAAGCAACGCAGGCACGAATCACACTGTATGCATGCACACCAATTACTTTTTCCGGGTGTACCACCATTTGACAATTGTATGGAGGCGTCGCTGATTGAGCCGATAATCGCCGATGGATTTGAATCAGCTCGTCGTATGGCATCGCATCTCACGGAATATTTGTATTACGAGGCGCCCGGAGGGAGAGTTCTTATCGGAAATGCCCCGGCACACTTGCGAAGACAATTCTTTCGAGCTGGAGCGGCAAACGCAATAGGAAGGCCGGAATTTCAGAGTTGGAATGAACACCCTCGACTGGACGTAGTGGCATCAGCCCAGAGTCGGCTAGGACTTACGACGAATGTTTCTTAGTAGGCGCTCGATCGCAAAATTGGGTCAGAAATGTACAGACGCCAGGAACGGGATTCGTGATCTTGTTCATAAAATGGAAATTGTCCTTCCAGATGATCAGATCGCGTGGGGACAGTTCCTTGATGACGGCCGAAATAAACGGCAGTTTGGTGTACTTGGCACATCTGCAGCGATTCAGGTCTTGTCATCAATGGGAACAGCTGCAACTTCAGTTCAAAGAGCCCAGCAAACTCTTCCGTATTTGTCTGTCAGCGAGTCACCTAAGTGCCAACATGAACTGAACGACAGGACCAGTACGTTCAAAGTACTTGCGGCTCTGGATGCTTACGAGCCAACAACGAAGAAATTTGATTCGCAGGTCGCGTATCCCTTAGCTGCGAATTATTTGCTGAATGCGCAAATCGAAAACGAGGGCTGGGGGAACTACTTCCGAAGCGATGCCGATCGCGACGACAAATCTGCGGTAGAGCCTACAGCGCTGACACTAATAGCGCTGCACCGATTTGGTAGGTGTATTGCCGATGAAAGGTGCACCAAGGCGCTCGATTGGTTGTCTGGGGAGTTGGAACCACGACAGACCGAGTCTCCTGCAGCGGATGCACTTGGAGTGCTGGCCTTTTCTAAATTTGAAGGAAGCGAGTCGAAAAGTGAAAGAGTTAGCCTCGCTCATCAGAATTGCGTCGTCAGGCTTTCTCAATGGCGCAAGACTCCCAGAGACATTGCCTTCCACTCAGAATATCACTATGAAATTCCTGATGGTTTTGGTGGCGGAGAGAGCAAGTATATTTTCTTCCCAGTTGCGATTTTAGTAGCGCTTGCATTGTTGAAATCGCAATACTCGAAGTCGTCTGATCGAACTTGGGCCGCTCGGGTCTGTCAGGAGGTGGCAGCTCGCGTACGGCGAGACGGAGGATTCCGGGTATGGGGTCATGTAAGCACAGTTGATCAATGTTGGGCGAATCAACTACTCCTCGAATGTGAGGAACTCGTGAAGTCACGCCCCTCGGATCTTCTCCCGCCGCCGTTGAATCGCATTCAAAGTAGGATGGCGAAGTGGACGACTCTTGGAGCAACTCTGGTGTCGGGACTTCTAGGGGCGTATTGGGCAATCGTGTCTCACTCTGCCACTTTTCGGATACTTGGTTCGGCTTTGACGGCTGTCAGTTTTGGGTTTTTTGTTGCGTTGATTATGGCGTGGTACGCGAAAGGTGACCGTAGTCATTGATCCGGTGTGGGGTATCTCTACCTTTGATACTTGGACGACAGAGCTCCTATCGAGTCCCGAAATACAACGCCTAAAACATGTAAGACTCTTGAACAGCGCTCCAGAGACGCTAGCATCACTGGGAGACGTTCGTCGCTATACTCACACGCTTGGCGTAGTTAGTCTGGCTATCCGCATTTGCAGCTCAGATAGTTTCGTTGGCTCGAAGAGCGATGCTAGAACATTGATTGCTGCCGCAGCGCTGCATGACGTTTGCACTCCTCCTTTTGGACACACGCTCGAATATCTCTTTAATAGGCTCAGCGGTTGGCATCATGAAGAATTCGTCTTAAGCGTCTTAAACGGAACGTACAGGCCCGAAGGAAAGTACGCGCAGGTGTTTCATGGACATCGGCTCTCTTTGAAGGAGCTACTTCGAAAAGGTGGCGTCTCAGAAATTGCTGTGGCGGAAACGATAGGCGGAGGCGGGAGATTTGGTTCTCTGATCGCCGGGGGCCTAGACCTTGACAACATTGACAACATTTTTCGAATGGCACATCACCTAGCGCTCTCAAAGGATGTGCGTGCGGCGTATGAGTTGGTCGATTGTATCGATCTGACTACCAACCCAATTTCCTGGACGAACACTGTTCTCGAGACTGTGGATGTGTGGACGAGCCTTCGAAAGAGAGTCTACGAAGTACTCGCTTTTGACGTTGCAAATTTGACATACCAGGCAATGCTGACTGATGTTTTAGAAATAGCCATCCGCGAGGAAATACTTGGAATTGAACATTGGTCATGGACTGATGAAATGCTGCTGAGTCGACTTGAAAAATATCCTCCCACCGCGGATCTCACACAGAGACTCCTATCGGGTCCACCGTACCAACCGATCTTCATTGGCTGGTATCAAAGTGCAGGTGACACTGGCAGATATATGACCGACGAATTTCGAGTAACGCTTGCGAATCGACTCGAGAAGGAGCTTTCAGTTGCAGTTACACCATTCTTCTTCTACGACAGAGGAATGTTTGAGAAACAATTGACACTCAAGGTCTCTGAGAGTATGGGATCCAATGATACCAAAATCAAGATCCTTGGCAAAGCATCATCCTCAATTATCGCCTGTGTGTTCGCACAGAAGCCAAGCTACAAGTTGACTTCGGCCGACGTCGTATGTGTGCGTGAAGTGTTGAATGAGATTGGGCTGGACCGTAAGCTGTTAATAGATAAGCCGACGAAAGCTTCCATATATGGACTCCCTGGCCAAGCAAAACTATTCAACTGAACTACGAGAGCTCAATTGGGATTTCCGAGATAGCTCGGAAGACAGAGAACTTTCGCAGGCACACTGGTATCCCGCGAGATTCGTTCCAGAAATTCCAGGAATTTTTATTGGATATTTTTCTGAAATTGGTGATGTAGTACTTGATCCCTTCTGTGGGAGCGGTACGACCCTCACTGAATCTCTCCGTCTGAGCCGTAATGGTGTAGGTATTGACGTTAACCCAATTGCTACTCTGATTACACAAGCTAAACTCCTCAAATTTACAGAAGCAAGATTGGCAGAATACACGATTTCTCTGCAAAATCGAGTTTCCCATTATGCACTGCAAAGAGAACTACTTACTCCGAATTATAATGAAAATCGTATGTGGTATCACCCTGAGACTCTCCACAATCTGTCAGCAATATGGAACGCAATTGGAGAATGTGACGCGGATATGGAGGTATTTGGCATAGCTACCTTCTCCTCGATCTTAAGAACGTGTTCGTCGCAGGACCGACACTGGGGTTGGATCTGTGACAATGTACGTCCGAAGACTTTGACTCAAAAAGATGCAATCGGAATTTTCTTCCGTCACCTCCAGCGTTTTGGATCACGGATGGTTCAGTTGGAAATTGAGCGCCAAGAACTCGCAATTGGTCGTGATCGTCCAACTATGACTGTACTTACGGGTACCGCGGCCAATAGTTTGGAATCAATCTCTAGCAACTCTGTGGATCTTGTTGTTACATCGCCTCCATATTATGGCGTTACTGACTACGTCCGTTCACAGAGACTGACTTGCTTATGGCTAGATCTTGATGTAGATCAACTGAAACGTAAGGAATCGGGAGCAAGATACCAGCGTCACCGACTAGATCCTCTTTCTTCCTATATGGGAGATATGGCGCAATCTTTTAGAGAGGTTGCTAGGGTCCTCAAGTCTGATGCCCTTTGTTGTATTGTTGCTGGCGAATCCTCGAGTCGGGCGTCATACTTGGGTGCGTTTTATCAGATGCTCGAAGAAATAGGATTCGTAAGCGAAGAGCGCATCCTTCGATCGATTCCTAAGCGGCGGAGTTTGAATCCAAGTTTGATTTCGGAAGAAATCTCAGTTTTTCGAAAGATACGGGGCGGAGATCTTGACTGAACTCCAATCACTGGGTGAATTCAGAATCATCAATGAGATCTTGCGCTCTAGGTATGCAAGTGTTCCAGGCTTTGGTGATGATTGCGCATGGATTGATGGAAAGAAGTTTGAAGGCGTCAGGGCGCTTTTGGCCACGACTGACCCTTGTCCTGAACCGGCGGCCTTTACTCTTGGATTCGAAGACGAGTATTTCCGAGGTTGGCTCCTTGCCACGATTAATTTTAGCGATATCGCGGCATCCGGGGGTGTCCCAGTGGGCCTCCTCACTTCACTAATACTGCCGGGGTCCTGGACTACCTATCAATTAGAGAGATTGCTGGAGGGCATCGACCACTGTTGTGATGTCGCAGGCACTCATGTACTTGGTGGAAACATCAAAGAAGGTCCAGCGCCGGAACTTTCAGCAACTGCGCTCGGCACGTGTGCAAGAGCGCCTCTCTCGAGGGTTGGTGCAAGGGCCGGGGATAGCGTTATTTACGTTGGCGAATTGGGGCTTTTCTGGGGGGGCTACTTATCCATAAAGAACGGAGTAGAGATACCCGAGTCTTTGGAATCTGCACTTCTAAAGAATGTCCTTACCCCGAACCCTCGGGTTAAGGAAGGTATGGTGTTAGCTGCAAGCGGTCTTGTTACATCATGTACAGATAATTCCGATGGCTTGTATACAACTCTTCGATTTTTGGCAGATCAAAATGGAGTTGGTGTGCACGTTGATGCGGACAAGCTCGAATGGACTGATCCAGTTAAGTGGGCAGCAAGTAACTTAGGGTTGGACGAGATGCGGCTCGCGATGGGTTGGGGGGACTGGAATCTTATCGCTACTTGCGACCAGAAGAATACAGACGCGATTCTTGATCAACTAAGAGTAAGCGGAACGAATTGTGGACGTCTTGGATACATCACCGAAGATCGGGGGATTAGAGCTTCACATCATGGCGAAGTGGGAAAATTAATGGAGCTCAACTCGGAGCGATTCACCAAAGATTCGTGGTTTACTTCAGGTATAGATGGATACATCGAGAAGTTGAATACTTCCCCAATAGTTTGTATTGAAAACAACTGAATCACCCCGGGTTTTGTGAAGACACGAATCTTTCCAAAACGTCCAGACTTTCTGACTCGTTGAGCTCATAGTAATGAGCTTCGAATTCGATCGGCGGCACGTCGCCGATTTCGCCTTGAAGTCGCCGGTTGTTGAACCAGTCCACGTAGATGTGCGGGGACCCCGTTTAGTGAGCCACTGCCAATGAGAGTCGTTGTTGGTGTTGCAGGTTCCACGCCTCCTTGAACTCGATCGGCGTCATGTAGCAGAGCGAGCTGTGAAGGCGTTCGTGATTGTATTCGCGACGCCAGTCCTCGAGCAGGACCTGCGCCTCGAGCAGCGAGTCGAAGAGCTGACCGTTGAGGAACTCGTCGCGTAGTCGTGAGTTGAACGATTCGATGGGGTCTGCCCCCAGTGCGTATTCCGGAGTTTTCGAACACCCAATCCGGAGTTTTCGTGCACATCTCGGTGGGACTCGTGGCCGCGTAGTGGCCGACGCTGTTGTGAGGTCAGGTCCTCTTAGCTCACCTCCTTCGCGGTCATCGTAGAG
>CAIYQS010000101.1 GCA_903928395.1 uncultured Actinomycetes bacterium
ACAAAGTCAACTTTGCAAATGGCTTCGACGTATCTTGATATTCAGAATCAACTACATCAGATACTAGAATTTGATGTACTTGATGTGCAAGTGGCTGAAGCAATCGTCGATAAGTTCAAACGCTTTGAAGCTCTCAGCCAGCTCTTTAATGATTTACAAAGCGATGCCATAGATTTAAGGAAGCAAGTGGATTTGCACTCAGAGAGAATCTACGACCTCTCATATGAATACCAAGCGGAGTTCGAAGCGCGTGAGAAAATGGAGTTCCAACACTCCTATCTAAAAACGACACTTCAAAAATGCCTTAGTTCGGACCAAGATATTCGTAACTTAAAACAACAAATTTCGAATGTTGCCTTTGACGATCACAGTTGGTTGGAGGAATTCGATAATCAGAAGTCACTAGAGCCAAATAATTTCGAAGAATTGCTCGACTACCTCGATCTACTTGAATACTTAGAATTCACCGGAGATAGACAGGAAGTCCAGGAACTAGATCGAGAATCGTTTGGGGCCTTTGCCACGAAGACATGGGCAGGCTTGAGAATGCTTAACGATTTTGTCAGGGCCAAAGTCGGAGGCGTTGCTCGGCAAGATGTCTTTCAATTCCTCAAAGAGTCCCCAGCTGGATACTTTTCTGACTGGTCAACAGATAAGTACGCCGCAAAGGAGAGCGAGAGCGTTTCAAGAAATGCATCCATGCGAGAAGCTCGAACTTTTCCAGTACCTGTCGCGGTCCATCCGGCGCAGGAGATTGTCATGCTTTCACACCTGAAAGTGACTTCTACCCTCAGAGTTCATTTTTTTGAAGATGTAGCCAGATCACAAAAGATTTATATTGGATATATCGGCAGTCACTTACCAACCGTTAGCTCCAATTGACGGCGAATCAGTCTCTCTCATGATGGGTCACTCACATCGATTCAGTTGGAAAAAGTTGTCTCAAATAATTCCTCACTGCAAATGTCGCCCTCACATCATCTTCGTTATAGGACCTAAGCCACGCAATCGCTTCGTCGCGTTCACCTTGAGTTGCTTGCTTGTCGATCGCGACCTTGTATTTGAGGAGTGAATTCGCTCCCCCAGGATCAGTTACAGACCAGGAAAAGTCAGCCATCTTGGCGAGGAGTTTGATTGAATACCCGGTTGTTGGAAATGAGATTTTTCGGGTGTAGTCATACAGATCAACAAAATATCGATCTACAAACCTCTCAACCTCATCAAGGGAAGGCACCCCGGGATTAGAGTGATACCTCTGGGCAAACCTGCGCCACCACGTTCTTTCGTGAGCGGAGTAGTGAAAAATTCCGATCGTCAAGCCTTTTGCCTGTGCCTTTTGAACTTCCTCGATAAGCAAACTCCAGGTCTTGAGCATTAGGGCGTATTCACCTTCTGGGGTATTCGAATAATCAGAATTACTGAGGATGGTCGCTATCGTCCAATCCTTGCTTTTTGTTCGATCGTGGATCCCGTACCCATACAGATAGAGGCGGTCCTCACCAACTAATTCGCTATCGTCAACCTCTATCTCAAGAAGTGCCTCTTGTGAATTTTCTAGGTCGATATCGATTTCAATATCGAAAGCTGGGAGATCGAACGGAACGGTTCTATCCAGCAACTGTGGAATTCCCGAAATCCATACCTCTGCCCTGACTTTCGTCTCAATCTCAAATTTATCTTGGCCAGGTAATTGATGTGCTTGGCCAATGCTCGAAATTGCCGGAATCTTTGCAGCCACCAGAGCTGGGGTGACCCGGGCCAACAGGGTTATGTGCCCATTTCCCCCATCGTAATTATTCATTTCATCAAGACACACTTCGCGGTAGTCGCATCCAGAGCATCCAAAAGTACCTGGCATATTTTGAGCAATCACACCCACCGGGTGTGAAGGATTTGCATTTTGAATCACCGAATTATGGATGACGTTCATTGCTTTGGCAAAATCGTCGTCATATTTGAAAAGTGCGCTTTGTTGCTTTGCCCCAGACCCAAGCACCGCTAGGGGCAATTGCATCCAAGAGCATGTTTCGAAATCCCTGCCGATAATTCCGGCCCAGGATTCACTTGTGGACAAGCCTAAGTTCTGAAGATGCCGGATGTAATGCGAAAGTTGGGCTAGATCGGGCGGACTCAGTCGGGCGGCAACGGCTTGACTTTGATTGGGACTCAAATCAACGGAACTTCCCACGTAGACGGTGTTGGACTGGCTCGGAGCGCTCG
>CAIYQS010000102.1 GCA_903928395.1 uncultured Actinomycetes bacterium
CGGCATGGCCAAAGCAACTCACATTGGTCCCACAGTCTTGGTTGTCACAATCTCGTTCATTCTTTCGATCACCCAATTGTCTTTCCCCAAATCCCTTGAGATTGCCTTAGCAATCCTCGCCGGACAGTGCGTGGTGGGTTGGACTAATGACTTGATTGATCACCCCCGAGATAGTGCAGCCGGACGAATCAAAAAACCTTTGGTTAATCAATCAGTTTCACGCCAACAGCTACACCTTGGAATTGCCATTGCATTAACTTCGGCCATTCTGCTTTCGTTCCTGGGTCCTTTGGGCGTCAAAGGGGGACTGCTCCACATGTTGGGGTTGGCTAGCGCCACTCTGTATAACTTTGGGCTTAAGTCCACGTGGATCTCGCCAGTGCCATATGCGATCTCCTTCGGGGCGATGCCGTGGGCCATCTACTCAGTTGTCGACAAGCATCCGCCAAGATGGCTGTTCGTCGACTTCGCCTTGGTTTCGATGGCTTTTCACTTCTTGAACGTCATCAAGGATTTGGAATGGGATCGAACTCAAGCAGTGATGGGATTGCCTCAGAGGGTCGGGAAGTGGTGGAGCATTGTCGCGGCAGCTTTTTGTCTTGTATTTAGTCTCCTTATCTCAACCCTTTAAATCTTTGTTAAGGCATCTAGGCTCTAATTAAACTATCCGTTAGATAGGGCGGGAATCGATCCGGGCCAGGTAATAGGTTGGGGGGGATGCGCATGCCCCTCTGTGTTGGTTTTGTAATTCTCGCGCCCTTAAGGTGCCCGCGCTGGCGAACCTAAAACGGACATTTAGGACTTCTTGTATTTTAAAGGTGCTGCAATACAGCGGACGCACCGTTCTTGTTCATAAACAGACGGCTGGTCCATTGGATTAAAGGTGTTATGCCAATACATTAAGAATTTATTAAGCAATAAGGGTAACTTTCACCCTGCTAAGGAGTGTACAGTTTTGACTGGACAATATGAGGCCTGCTCAGACTGCTCCAGACTCGTGCTCCAGAAAGGAAAAATAAATCGCATCGAAGTTGCGTTCGACAAAAACGGCGAGCATCCTTTAATCAAAGAATTGGATGATTTTGTAAAGGCAACACGAAAAAAGGCGGATCAAGAAAATAGGTTGGCAGACCTCCTTCAAGTCCTCCTTGAATTTGTGAATGAACCACTCGGGATGCTTGAAAAGGATTTGAAATATCTACGAAACGATGTCTGGGAACTAAAAGCGGGAACTCTAAGAATCCTATTTGGGGAGGCCATTTGCCACTCCGACCGCACGGCGTTGCCAAACGGACGGCAGTTAGTTTTCCCTTCTAGGGTCAGGCAGTCGGCTTTATCAAGTACCTGCGGAAGAGCAACGAATGCATTCAAGAAACGAGGGGACAACACTCCCCGAGAGAGAATTGATCAGGCGATAGGAATTTTGAGAGAGGATCGCTCCAAATGAACATTTTAGATTCGTTTGAAAATCTGCCTAGTGGCAGAAAGAGGATGGCTTCTGCCCGCTTGCGACGAGCAGCACTCAGAGCGCTTAACGAGGCTCTTGAGAAGTCTGGGCTTTCGCAGTCTGAACTTGCCAGGTCCCTAGGAAAATCAAGGAGTGCTGTTGGACAAGTATTGAATGGTGATGGAAATTTAAAAATTGAGACTGTCTCAGAATATTTGTTCACAATGGGAGCTGAACTCCAACTTTCTGTTGTGCCTTTGGAGCAGGCTTCCTACACGGCTTATAAAGGATGGGGAACTGAATCCATGAGTCTCACCAATAGTGCAATCACTTCGAACTCGGCTTCAACTGAAATGGGGGCCACTGTATTTCAATTTTCAAAGCCAGAATCCGGCAGACTCCAGCGGCAAGGAGTTGTTTCTCTTGATGAACAGATCGGCGTAGTTGCATGACTCCAACCAGCGGAAATTTAACAATAGAGCAATTGCTCCCCCTTATTCGCGCCATGAGTGTCCAAAAGATAGCAAATTCTTCAGAGAGACTGCTGGAGCACTTGCCTACAGGAGCATCCCTGAGCACGGGGATTTCTCATGAAGTTATCGAAAATTCGATTCACTTTCGGATAGATTACCAACTATTACTAAAAGGCTCCCCTGAAGATCCCGAGGAAACCATCGGAATCTTTAAAAGTAGTGTGGTTGTCGCCTACCTGACGGACAATCCACCTCACGAATTCTGGAGTACTTCTGCACCACCGTTGTTAAACTCAATGGCATGGCTCGCAGGTCATCCGTATTTAAGACAATCAATTTCCCTGATGACTGCTGAATTAAATTTCCCGAACATAACCTTAGGACTGCTTCGATTAGGTGCCACTGTCCCAGATTCCGTCACGATCGCTGATCGCGTTTATCCCTTCAATCTAAATATCGAGGTAGATCCGGTTGGCAATGTTGGAACAGAGGCAACCGATGTTGAAAACAGAGTTGACGTCTAAAAACTCACGTATGCCCAAAGTACCCCAGAGTGATGATCGCTCCTTCTCTGCAATAAGTTCCAAAATCAACTTTCATTATGATATCTAAGCCTTATCCTTAATCAATGCGCGCCATCTACTTCACCCAATTCGCCGGTGAACTGACAATCAAAGACGTCCCCACCCCAACCCCACCCACCAACGGCGTCGTCATCGAAGTCAAAGCTACCGGCCTCTGCCGCAGCGATTGGCACGCCTGGATGGGCCACGACAGCGATGTCGTATTGCCACACGTCCCCGGCCACGAACTCGCCGGCATCGTCTCCGCCATTGGCACCGGCGTCACAAAATTCAAAGTCGGCGATCGTATCACCGTCCCCTTCGTCAATGGCTGCGGCACCTGCCAGTACTGCACCAGCGGCAATGCACAAGTCTGTCCCACTCAAACCCAACCTGGATTTACCCAGTGGGGCTCTTACGCGCAATATGTTGCGATCGAAAACGCCGACTTCAACTTGATCGCACTACCCGATGCAATCTCCTTTTCAACAGCAGCCGCACTTGGTTGTCGCTTCGCTACCGCCTTTCGCGGATTGACCGCTCGCGCACAAGTGCAACCCCAAGAAAGGGTCGCCATCTTTGGCTGCGGGGGAGTCGGACAGTCTGCAATCATGATCGCCAAAGCACTAGGCGCGCGAGTAATCGCCATTGATATTTCACCC
>CAIYQS010000103.1 GCA_903928395.1 uncultured Actinomycetes bacterium
ACTTCCATGATTTCGATTCCCGGAATTTTTAAATCAGATCCAGCAGGGACTATGGCGCGCTTAAAGCCGAGTCGAGCCGCCTCTGTAATGCGTTGGTGGACTCCTGTTACTTTTCTAATTTCTCCAGCTAGACCGACCTCACCAACCGCAACGAGATCCGCTGGTAGAGCGAGCCCTTTGGCGGCAGAGGCAACCGCAAGTGCAACCGCTAAATCTGCCGTCGGTTCTGAAATTTTCATCCCGCCCACAGTTGCGACATAGATATCTCGACCGGACAAGCGAATCCCGGCGCGTAGTTCTAGCACAGCCAAAGTCATCGAGGTTCGTGGATTATCTAATCCCGACGTTACGCGGCGTGCGTTTCCAAAATCTCTACCTTCTGCAACGGGGGCGCCTACCAGGGCTTGGATTTCTGCTAGTAGAGGTCTGCGACCCTCGAGGGCGACGGTTACGCAGGTACCCGGGACAGGCTCGGTATGACGTGTCGTAAAAAGTCCAGTTGGATCTGGCAGACCGATGATGCCTGAGTCCGACATATCAAAACAGCCAACTTCATCCGCTGCGCCGAAACGGTTCTTGGTTGAGCGAATTAAGCGAAGTCTGGAATGTTTTTCACCTTCGAAAGTTAAAACCACATCAACTAAGTGCTCAAGGATCCGAGGACCGGCGATAGAACCATCCTTGGTTACATGACCTACCAGCACCAAAGTGATGTTTCGTTCTTTGGTGATTCGAATGAGAGCCGCTGCGATTTCTCGAACTTGAGTAACTCCGCCGGGAGTTCCATCGACGGCGCTACTCGATATCGTTTGAATAGAATCAATGATCAGGAGTTCTGGTTTAACGGAATCTATGTGCGAGATCACCGCGCTCAAATCATTTTCTGCGGCTAGCCAAAGCTGTGGATCTATCGCGTTGAGCCGATCTGCTCGGATACGTATCTGAGACGTTGATTCTTCGCCACTTACATAGAGCGCCCGCATCTCCTTTTTTGCAGATTGCGCGGCGACTGAAAGAAGAAGAGTTGACTTTCCGACGCCCGGTTCACCCGTGAGCAATATTGCTGCCCCCGGAACTAACCCGCCACCAAGCACGCGATCGAGTTCATCCACTCCACTGGTCCGAGACTTTGCACTCTCGATATTTACCTCGCCAATCGGCATGGCTTGCTGTGAAACCTGACCCGCTACGAGTGATAATTTTTTGGGAGCAGCTATCTCTTCGACGCTACCCCACGCTTGACACTCGCCACAACGCCCGACCCATTTGGTAGTGGTCCAACCGCATTCATTACAACGGAAGGGATCTTTAGCAGTGGCTTTGGCCATGATCTTTTACTTTTGTGCGCCGAGAGTTGCTGGATGGATGATGAAAAGTGGGAGCTCGCGTTTTTTGTTCTCTTTTGCTAAAAGTGCGATCGCCTCCATGCGAGCATCGCAGAATTTTTTAAGTTCCGCATATCCGGCTGGTCCCATCAATGCGATCAACTCATGGCTATTAGAAATATAGACGGGTTCACGACCAATGTGAGCTTCGGTATTTGCGGTGCAATACCAAGAAAAATCTGCACCTCCGTCACCCCAAGCTAAGCGCTCGTATTCACCAATAACCGTTACCGAAATTTCCTGCTCGCCAAATTCTCGAGTTTCAAAGGAACGTCGAATCGGAAGTTGCCAACAGACATCGGGTTTGGTTTCTACAAAATGGATATTCTCTTTTTGCGCAAGATGATGAAGAACGCAACCAAAGCTTCCAGTGAAACCTGGAGCTTCGAAAGCTTTTCGATTGAGAAAGATGCAAGAATCCTCAACCTTGCGGGTCTTTCGATCACCATCAAGACCAACTTCTGAAATTCGCAAGACGTCTTTGGATTTCTTTGGTTGAGCTTCGGCAAAGTACTGCCACATTTCAGGAGTTAGTCGTGCCGCGACTTTAAGGGTTCGCGCTTCGTCATCCTCGTCAGAGTAGTAGGCGCCATCTGAGCAGCACCCCGCATCGGGCTTATCCGCGTCAATGCCACAGCAACCAGCGCCATAAATACACTGCCAATATGAAGTAAGCCAAGTGAGATCACACTTAAAGATTTCTTCGGGTTTAGCGGGGTCAGGGAACTCCACAAAGTCTCGTGCAAATCCATCTTTAACTTCAGGCATAGTGCGAGAGCCTACTAGGACGAGCCTTGGGGTGAAGACTGAACTCCCATGGTCTTCACATCGCGATTGGCTAGGATATTGACTGTGACTGAGATCAATATCGAAAGCGCCCGAGTTGGGCTTATTGGAGTCGGCAATATGGGTGAAGCGCTCTTGGTTGCTTTGCTTAAAGCTGGTGCCCCGCCGTCCGCAATTAAATTTGCGGTGCGGCGTGAAACGCGTAGCGCGGAATTAGTCGAGAAGTACAAAATAACACCAGCAAGCATTACTGATATGGCACAAGCGAGTGATGTCCTGATGATCATTGTTAAGCCGCAGGATTTAGACCTTATTCTGGAAGCGGTACGACCACATTTGAAAGATGGAGCACTTGTCATTTCATTTCTAGCCGGCAAAAAAATTGCCACACTATCCGCAGGATTGAATAGCAAGGCAATCGCCCGAGTTATGCCAAACACCCCCACGCTTGTCGGTGCAGGCATGTCTATTGTTTCTTACGGTGCAGGCATTCGTTCCGATCAACGCGAGTACGTCGCGAAATTCCTCCAAGCCGCAGGCAAAAGCATTGAAGTCGAGGAAGTTTTGCAAGATGCAGCGGCTGCAACTAGTGGTTCTGGCCCCGCCTACTTTTTTGCTTTTGTTGAGGCGATGGTCAACGGTGCCGTGGACATGGGGATAGACCAAGTAACCGCCACCGAATTGGTGGTCCAAACCATTGTTGGAGCAGCGAAATTATTGGACGAATCTGGGAAGAGTGCAACAACCTTGCGAGAAAATGTCACAAGCCCCAAAGGTATGACCTATGAGGGACTAAAAGTCTTCTCGGAAGGCGGCTTAAATGACCTTGTGGTACGTGCGATGAACGCCGCTGCGGAACGTTCAAAAGGAATGGCGTGAGGCGAACTCTCTTTATTGCTACCGCGTTCGCACTCATGGTTGCAACACCCAGCTTTGCCGCTTTAAAAGTTCCGATCCCGCAACTGAAAGTTATTCCACTTTCTCCAACGGTCTCCACGAACCTTTCTGCTGGCGATGAAGTGCAACAAGTTCTGACAACTGCGGGCAACATTTTCTTGATCGGGACCGTTGAAACAACCTCCTCCGCTCTCATTACTTCACAGCCGTTGGGAAGTAGTGATGGCTTCGTCGTTGCCCTCGGTCCAAGTGGTACACACTTATGGGACCTCAGGCTTGGGACTGGCGGGGACGATGTTGCCACCGCGGGTTGCGCAGATTCTTCCGGAAACATATGGGTTGTCGGATCATCAGCGGTTTCCAGTGCAACTCCGGCGCCCGGGTTGAATCAATTCCAAATCTGGGAAATAAGTTCAGCCGGTGTACTCGAAAATACCTATTCAAAGATTCTTCCAGATATCGATATTCCCACGTCGATAGTCCAAAAAGGCGCCAATTTCGTCGTCACTGGAAATTCAAGCAAACCTGGGTTTCCAACTTTTACCGCAACCGTTACTTCAGCGGGGAAAATAAGTGCACCTAAGAACTTAGCCACTCCAATTACCCCTGCACCTGGATTGTTGAGCGTTACCAGTGCTGCATACATTTGGCAGAATTTCGTGACAAAGCAAGCTATCGCCGGGGTAACAGGAATCCCAGCCCATCAAGCGACAACGGTTCTCATTGATAACACACTCAAGACCCGAACGCTTAAGTCAGTCTTTTCAATTCAGGGAACTCCGGTGGCGCTCCGATATCAAGCCGGTATTGGAGTTGTCGCCCTTACTCAGTCGACGGACACCTATTTCTTAACGATTATCCATACGAAATAGTAAATGTCCCGCAGATTGGATTAGGTGACCTTGAAGAGTTGTAACTTTCCACCGACTCCCACCAGTGCGTAGCGAACCTTATTTATAGTAATCCAAGCAGCGCCTAAAGAATTAGTCATGGCCGAAGTGGTAACCAAAGAAACCGTTTGATCAGAGTCATTGATTGCGCAGAGTCGATTCTGGCAATTAAATAGCGAGTGAATTCCGTCTGTGCTTAGCGGAGCCGTAGGTGTTCCATAAATGTCGGTACTTGCCGAAATGACCGGTCCATTGTTAGTTATATCCATAATTCTTAGTTGATTAGGGTTAGGAATAGAAGTCCCACTTGCAGCCATCCACGTCCCACTGACATCACGTCCTACTAGTGCTAGGGCAACGTCATAACCCGCTACCGCGACTTCATCCCCGTAGGAGTCAAGAACAGAATATTTCCAATCTTCAGCATAAGCGCTAGATCGAGTTGCAAGCCGAACTTCGCCTTGAAGTGCCAGTCGTTGCTGATTTACTTGAAGGATTGAGTCGTACAGGAGGTAAACGGTGCGTCCGATATTGAGAGCTTTGAGGTGAAAACCGACATCTCCGGTAGTTCGACCATTGAGTTGTGCATCGCCGTCGACAACTTGATATTCCCAATTGCCTATGGTTGCACCAAGTTGAACCGCGGCCAAAATTATACCTTCACTCTGATCGCGGTAGAAAATTTGTAATCCATCTGGGGTGTCTGCGCATGCGCTAGCCCCGCTAACATCACTCGCAGTTCTAACCCGATTTATATCGTTGTACTTAACTACGCTTGCTCCATTGCCATCGACGATCGTGAATTTCCAACTCTTGCCGTTGAATCCGGCGTATCGCAATTGCTTATTGGAGAGATCCGCGTACACAATATCTAATCGTTGATTTTTCCCTGCCGCAGATGTGCATACAGATACATAACCAGCAACATTGTCTTTTGTTCGACCCCCGATTGTCGAATTACCATCAACGGTGCTGATTACCCAACTCTTACCGTTCCACCTCGCAAGTTTGAGGTCGCCGCTCTTACTGTCTGTATAAGCGACCGTAGGAGCTCCTTGAAAGGTGGTTGTTGCAAGGTATTTAGCGTCGGAAGCTGGGTCTAAAACCGTTGCTTTCCAAGGTGCTTGCGGAAAAATCGCGTTACTGGTCGCAGCAGGTGAGACTCCAAGTTGATTGCTTGCTGTAACAGAAAATGAATAATGCGATCCATTGACCAGTCCAGAAATAGTGATCGGGCTGGAAGTTGCCTGCACAACTTTGCCAGTTTCATTTACGGTAATCGCGTAAGAGGTAACTTGGGAAGTTCGCGCGTTATCTGGTGGATCAAAACTAACGATCGCTGACTTATTTCCAACGATTGCAAACACGTTGCGCGGAATATCAGGGATTCCGACTGGAATACCAGCAGGCGGCTTGAGTCTCATGTCAGCCAGCATGGCTAGAACCAAAGGACCTGGCGTATGAAAGACCGCGCCTCCGGGCCAAGCGGGTGTCATGAGAGCATCAGGGCCACTTCCTTGAAAAGTGGTTTCATCGAGGTGGCTCACAGATGATCCCGGTTCATAGCGGCTCGGCGTATAGAGCACAGGCTTAATTCCATTGTTTGCAGCTATTCCGTTTTTGCCAGACCAAACCAGAGTATTCTGCAAAGCAATTCCTAGAGAGATAGATGGTGACGCAAGATCCATCAGGCGTCCGCCATCAGCTGTTTGGGCGTAGGCGTCAAATGGAGTTGGTTGATCAATGCTCCCGTATTGTGAAAACGAATCAAAGGAATCATTCGATAAAAATCCCAAACCATGTGCGACTTCGTGCAAAATTATAGATTCAAGATCGTATTGATTTGTTGGACAATTACCATCCGTACCCAAATAAAAAACGTTAGCCATCGTTGAATTGATATTGATTGAAATTTCGGGGTTTGCCGGATCCAAATCTTTTCCCGCTAGCGCGTTTGCCATCGCGGAGGAGTACCAAAGCGTTGAATCTGGGGCTCCCGCAAAATTGTGAAAAAAACTAACAGGAGATGCTGATGCCAAAATTCCGGAGGTACCTTCAGGCACAAAATTTGCCACCACATTGACGGGAACCGATGAACTCCAGTTGTCCGACCAGGTATCTATTGCAGCTTGCACTGCTGTTTGTTCGGCGATCGGTACATTCGTATAGGTGACCTTGAAAGTACTCAGGAGGTTTACATGTTTTCCCTGAGGCGCGGCCGATGTTGATGCCACATGAGGAGCAGTTGCGGAACTAGAAGTAGAGGCAGCGGCACGATAAATGTCAACCCAAGGAGCTGGTACTTTTTCTAGAATTAAAGCTTGTGAAGGCGCGATCCCGCTGAGTAGTCCAAGGGAAAGAGAGAGCGCCGCGAGCGTGGCTTTAAGTAAATTTTGGGCGCGCATAGTGAAAAATCTTAGTCCTCTGAGAGGATAGTCTCCATGCGCATAGTTCAAATCTACAGCCGGCATGGTTGTCATCTCTGCGAAATTGCTGTGAATGTCTTAGAAACCATGCAAAGCGAATTGAATTTCGAGATTGAAGAGATTTTCATTGATGGGAGCGCGGATCTCGAAAGTAAATACGGAGATCAAGTACCAGTAATTCAGATTGACCACGTACAACACGACTTCTTTGCTGTTGATCCAGTTCGATTTCGCAAAGCGATGGCTGCTAGAGACTAATTAGCAAACTCAATTGTCTTTTGAGAGAACCTCATCCGCATCAATAATCCGATAGGCATACCCTTGCTCAGCCAAAAAGCGTTGTCGATTCTGCGCAAAATCTTGGTCAATCGTGTCACGTGCAACGAGTGAATAAAAGCGCGCGCTTCTGCCATCTGATTTAGGACGGAGAATTCTTCCTAAACGTTGCGCTTCTTCTTGCCGAGATCCAAATGTTCCTGAAACTTGAATTGCGATAGTCGCGTCCGGAAGATCGATGGAAAAGTTTGCAACTTTTGAAACCACTAAACATTTTATTTCCCCGCTGCGGTACAAATTAAATAGTCGCTCTCGTTCTTTGACGGGAGTGTCACCTTTAATGACGGGGACTCCAAGTTCCTCACCTAAGGCATCGAGTTGATCGAGGTACTGGCCAATTACTAATACTTGATCATCCGCATGTTCGCGCGCCAAGGCAACCGCCACTTTTCGTTTTGTGAGTGTTGTTGAACAGAAGCGGTATCGGTCTTCTTGCTCCGCCGTTGCATAATTCAATCGCTCTTCGTCGGTGAGAGTAATTCGAACTTCGACGCAATCTGCCGGGGCAATATATCCTTGAGATTCAATCTCTTTCCATGGAACATCGAAACGCTTTGGGCCAATAAGAGAGAAAACCTCGCCTTCCATCCCGTCTTCACGAACTAACGTCGCCGTGAGTCCAAGTCGACGCCGAGATTGAATATCGGCGGTAAAGCGGAAAATTGGTGCCGGGAGCAGATGAACTTCGTCGTAAATGATCAAGCCCCAGTCGATGGCATCAAATAAATCAAGGTGGGAGTAAACGCCTTTCCGACGCATCGTCATCACCTGATACGTTGCAATCGTTACGGGGCGAATCTCTTTTTTTGCACCTGAATACTCACCGATATCATCTTCATGGAGCGTGGTTCTGCGGAGTAATTCATCACGCCATTGCCGCGCTGCAACGGTATTGGTGACCAAAATAAGAGTTGTGGCTTTGGCATGTGCCATCGCTGCGGCTCCAACAATTGTTTTGCCAGCTCCACAGGGAAGCACAACGACTCCCGAACCGCCGTGCCAAAAGCCTTCAGCAGCCATGGTTTGGTATTTGCGAATAGACCAGCCGTCTTCGCGGAGTGCTATTTCGTGATGTTGGCCGTCCACATAACCTGCGAAATCCTCTGCTGGCCAGCCAAGTTTTAAGAGAGCTTGCTTCAGAAAACCACGTTGTCCAGGATGGACAACGATTGTTTCGTCATCAATTTGGAGGCCGAGCATTGGGGCGATCTTTTTACCTCGTGTAACTTCTCGAAGAACGGCAGGGTCGTTTGAAACCAATGTCAGTCCATGAACTGGGTGAGCCTCTAATCGAAGTCGTCCGTATCTGGACATAGTTTCTGCAACGTCCACCAACAAGGCATGCGGTACAGCAAAACGAGAATATTGGAGCAACGTGTCGATCACGTGTTCGGCATCTTGACCTGCTGCGCGCGCATTCCAGAGTCCAAGAGAAGTGAGTCGATAGGTGTGTATATGTTCCGGAGATTTTTCTAATTCGGCGAAGGATGCAATCGCACGCCGACACTCATCTGATTGCGGATGATCGATATCGAGGAGCAGGGTTTTGTCGCTTTGAACAATGAGGGGACCATCAACCATTAAATTAATTCCTTAATAAATTCCGCGATGAGCGAGATTCGATTAGGTACTCGACTGGCAAAGATATGCTCGTGCGCAGCATGGGCACCATAACCTGACGCACCTAGGCCATCCAAGACTTTGCCACCAGCTGCTGCAGCGATGTTTCCGTCACTCGCGCCGCCCACACTCACATTTCCTACGGGTGCCATATTTAGCTTTTTAGCGGTTTCTTCAATCTTTTCGTATAACTCTTTCGTCGCTGCGTGTTCGAGTGGTGGACGGTTAATACCACCGCTGATCTCGATTCGGGCTTCTGGGTGCGCAGTCTGTAGTTGATGTATCGCCTGATCCACGCGCTGGAGTTCTGACATCAAAAACGATCGTGCATCAATGTCCAGAGTTGCAACAGCTGGAACCGTATTGGTGGTGGTTCCAGATTGCATAACAGTTGGAACCACGGTTGTGCCATGTTCTGGATTTTCTAGCGACGCCAGAGCCAAAACGACTCGAGCTATTTCTGTCGTTGCGTTAATTCCTTTTTCGGGTTCAAGTCCAGCGTGAGCGGCTCGCCCGTGGAGTTCAATGCGATACATCGAAGTCCCTTTGCGACCGATTTTTACCGAGTCATCGATAGAAGATTCGAAGACGAGGGTGGCATCTGCAGATCTTGCCAGTTGTTCTATTAACGGCCGGGAGGCGTGCGAACCGATCTCTTCGTCAGTCGTTCCAACGAGTGCAACCTTCTCAAAAGCATCGGGTATCTCTTTTAAGGCATACATGGCTTGGAGAAATCCGGCTTTCATATCGAAAATCCCAGGTCCAAAAATCTGATCCCCTTCAATTCGCCAGAGCGGAAGGTAGGAATCTATTGGCCAGACGGTATCTAGATGACAGAGGAGTACGACCCGTGGATCTTTAGCGCCCCACCAAAATACTGGTCTGCCTCCCTCGGTCAAGATTTGGGCATCGTGCGGAAGGTTGTCAGCACATATTTCTAGCGCGAGTGTGACTACATCTGTACATGCAGAAATATCTTCACTGGGGGATTGGCACTCCACGAGTTTTTGGAGATCAGAGAGGAATGTCATGGGTTAAGCCTAGTTGGCAGGGCTCACGCCGGTGATTCGAGGAATTCGAAAATGGGCAATCTCACCCGTCGCGTGATCCCTTGCTACCAGAGTTCCGAGGGAGATCGAGAGTGGATCTATGAGGCGATTGGAGACACCGCCATTAGTGTCGGCATACCCAATTGTGAGGCTTGCGCGCTCTTCAATATATTGATGGAGCAGATCGACAGTCTCATTAGCGGAAGTTCTAGGCACTTCTCGGGGTTTGTGAGCGCTCGCACGTTCTCCGGCACGTAGCGCACGAACGGCTGAGGATATGAGGGTCTCGTTCGGGACCCCGAACTCCGTGACGATGCGAGGTGGCTTTGGCCGCGATTTAGCCCGACGAACGGTCGGAGCTGTAACTAGAACCCCTGTCTCATTTTCTGCGGCTGGCAAGTATCCAACTTCACGCAGCACGCTCATGAGTTCTCCGCTTTCGACGTCGCTGATGAGTACTTGGGAAGAAAGTTTGCGCATTCGTAGCGCCTCTAACCGCCGATCGTGTAGGAGTTCCTGAATTAAACCTTCATCTTCGCAGCGAAGATAGGAAGTGGTGTTGCCAACTCGCAATTTTCCATGACGCTTGGCGACATCGGTGATGAGGTATTCGAGAGGTTGCGGCATTGGAGTCTTGGATATTTTTTTCAAGAAATCTTTGATCTGATCCCCGGTCTGTCCGTGATCTAATCCACGACGAATGGAAGTTTCACTAAATCGATAAACGCTTGCTCCACCACGACTTTCGATATCCGCAATGGTACCGATCGAGTTTGCGAGCTCGAGGGTAAGCGGGCCTGGAGCTACAGCGCTGTTGTCGGCCTGGATTAAAATGTGATCGACGGGTTTAGGGAGTGCAGCTTCAATCCCTAACTCAACATGTGAAATCAGGGCTAGTCCAAAAGTTGAAAGCGCGCCTTGACCGGTTAGTCCAAGCCACTCCGCCTCACGAAGAATCCACTCATTGAAGTCGCGATTTGCGCGGGTAGGAAGGAGCCAGGTAAGCGCCGCGGAAATAGAATCAAGTGTCGGATCAATCGTGGGATTCTGCTTCAGCAAATTAAGAATTACTCGCTTAAGCGTTGAAACTCCACCGCGATCCAGTTCAGGCCCAAGAGCTGCCACATTTTTAGATTCACTTTTGCCGATCAATCCGCTTACTCGCGAGGTTTCTAGCCATAAGGAAACAAGTGCGTGCCATTGCTCTTCTATGGTTTTGGTCAGCCAGATATCAAATAAGGAAGTGGGGAGAATATGGTCATCAGTGTCGATGACGATCAATCCGCCGATATAGAGGAGTTCTGCAACAAAGGCAGCACAAGTATCTGAGATGCCTAAATGTTCGGCGGTTCGTTTGAGATCACGCACGCCAAGCCCACCAGAGCGAAGTGCTACTGGAGGCTCATCTGACCAATGGTGCCCCAATTCCTCAGCCCAGCGGACAAAGGTAGAAATATTTGCGATAGCGGCTAGATCCGCCGCCTTTTGCTTACGAGATGTGCCAACGATTTCGGGCATAGTTGGTTGAAGTTCCTTAAAAACTTTTCCGCCTCGAAGGAACATCGCCACTTCACGCGGCAACATGACAGTCTGTGAATCAAACGGAGTTAAGAACCCTTTTTCTAACAACCACGCGATTGCGGGTGGGGCTTTTTTGACGTCAGCGATCTGACCCTTTGGGGGACCCCATACCAATTTTTCAAGGGTTTCCTGTGCTCCCTTGGGAGCACTCTTGAGCGCTTCAAAATCAACACTTTTGGAACTTTTCACTCCGAGTCCAGCAGGATATTCCCCGACCATGGCCCGGACATTTGTTGGAACTCGATATCGCCCATCATCTTTATAAATTAAAGCCAGTTCCCAGAGTGAGTCCAACGCCTGCGCGGACCGCTCAGAGGTGACGCTCACTATTTGCGAATGTGCCACTGGTTCTTCAAGTGTGCAGAGGGCGCTCAAAATGTCGAGTCGGAACTTGTCCAAGGATTCTCGAGCTCGCAGCAAACTCGGCATTGAACTTGCTCGAGCCGCGAGCGCCATCACATCGGGGGGTACGGGTGAAATGAGGTCGGGACGCAGCGAAAAGAGGGTCGTGATCTGATCATCGGACCGGCTGCGTAGCTCCTCCGTGAAGGAGATGGTTGAGTTCGACATAACTGCCCTACATTACTGGGGTTTTGTTACTTAGCGCGACGCCAACTTCTAGGAGAAAGAAGGGTTCCAAACTTGACTAGGCGCCCCAAAATAGGCGCGGCGATCTTTTTTAACGCTCTCATCCTTCGAAAATCGTAAATTGGCCAATGGTTCTTTAGCGCGTATAACTGGAGCAAGGTATCGGGGTTAATTGCGCGCGGGTTACCGACCGCTTCCAAGAGTGGAATATCGTGGTGACTATCTGAGTATGCGTAAGAATTAGTTAAATCTATCCCGCGCTCTTCAGCTAATTCTTTGATAGCAATTGCTTTGTTCGGGCCGTGAAGCAACTGGCCGATTAATTTGCCGGTGTAGACGCCATCTTGCACTTCAGCAACTGTTCCTAGCGCACCAGTAAATCCAAGTCGTTTTGCAATTACATCCGCTAAATCTTTCGGAGTTGCTGTGACAAGCCAAACTTCTTCATTGTGATCCAAATGGTTATTTGCAATTTCGATGGTTCCTTGCCAGAGCGCTGGGGAGACATATTGGTCATAAACCTCGATCCCCATTTCCTCAATCACTGCTGCCTGGTGGCCGCGAAAGAACTCGCAGGCTGCGCCTTGAATCTTTGCAATCTCTTCTTTGTTTTCAACGCCTGATAGTCGAAATCGCAGATTTGCCATTACGAAATTTGAGATGTCTTTTCGCGTAAAAAAGCCCCTTTGGTACATCCCTTTGCTGAGAAAAAATAAGGAAGATCCCCGCATCAACGTATTGTCGACATCAAAGAAAGCTACTCGCTTCTGGGTGAGCGCCATGTCACTAGCCTAGCGACCTCGCCTGGAACTCTGGCGCAGAAGGGATGAATTGCCTCCTTTATGCTTACTCCATGACTTCAACGGTGCATTTCCTGCGACACGGGGAAGTCTTCAATCCTGAGAAAATCCTTTATGGCCGCCAACCGGGATGGTATCTCTCCGAACGTGGCCAAGAGATGGCAAAAACTGTTGGAGAGTGGTCCAAGCAATTTGATGTTGGTGCAATCTTGGCATCCCCTTTGCAACGCGCCCAGGAAACCGCAGCACCATTGGCGAAAGCTCACGGATTATCGATCATTACTAACGAGAATTTGATTGAAGCCGCAAATGTTTTTGAAGGTCAGAAATTTGAGATGGGATCCGGGGTACTTCGTCATCCAAAATCTTGGCGCTATCTGACTCGACCTTGGATTCCTTCATGGGGGGAGCCATATGACCAACAGGTGACAAGAATGCTTGCTGCCCTTTTTGCAGCCAGAGATGCAGCCAACGGAAAGGATGCGTTTACAGTGTCGCATCAATTGCCGATCTGGATTCTGCGTTCGGCTGTAGAGGGACGCCACATGATGCATGATCCACGCAAGCGTGAATGCTCCTTGGCCTCTGTTACCAGTTTTCATTTGGATTCAAATGGCGAGATAAGCGGTGTGAGCTACGCAGAGCCAGCGAAGCATCTCTTGCCGGAGAAGAAATGAAACGGCTTTCCCTCGCCGTTTTTGCCAGTGTTTTCTTATTAACAGGATGTTCAAGCGGCGGGATTTCAACTGCAAACCAGAACGCCTTCGTGTCGGGTGACGGCGTAGCAATCTATGTGAAATCGCAAGATAGAAAACCTGCACCACTAATTTCAGGTGCAACTTTGCAAAACGGTAACCTCACTCTTGGAACAGGCAAGGTGATTGTCCTTAATATTTGGGCCTCCTGGTGCGCGCCTTGTCGTGCCGAAGCGCCGCTACTCTCCGACTTTGCCCTTTCCTATAAATCTAAAGGTGTTGAGTTCGCCGGCATTCTCACCCGCGATAGCGTCTCTTCAGCACTCGAATTTGTAAAGAGATTTAAACTCAACTACCCCACCTTTACTGACGATGCAATTCTCGCGAAATTTAGAAATTCTTTAGTCCCAAATGCGATTCCAACGACGTTGATTATTGATTCGCATGGGTATGTGGCAGCTCGAGTTAGTGGGGAAGTTACGGTCGCACTGCTCACGGAGTTAATCAACAAAGTGCTCAAGGATCCTCCACATGCATAATTTCTTTGTCAATCAGGTTCTCTCAGGCAATGTACTTCTCGCGCTTGGTGTTTCTGTCATCGCGGGGTTAATTTCATTTTTCTCGCCGTGTGTTCTGCCTCTGGTACCTGGGTATTTGGCTTATTCGGCCGGAATGACGGATGTAAAGAATAAAGGCCGCACGGCGCTCGGAGCAGTTCTCTTTGTCTCCGGGTTTTCGGTGCTATTTATTAGTTATGGAGCCCTCTTTGGATCACTAGGTGCAAAAATCTCTAGCGGTTCACGCTGGCTTCAAATCGTTCTTGGTATCTTGACGATGTTGATGGGTACCATTTTTCTCTTTAATCAAAAGTTCTATCGCTCCTTCAAACCACAATGGAAATCTACCGCCGGGCTCTTGGGTGCGCCTTTACTTGGATTCCTATTTGGACTTGGTTGGACCCCTTGCATCGGTCCCACATTAGGTGCGGTTCAGGCGCTCTCATTCCAAAGTTCAAGCGCTTTGCGTGGTGCATTCTTATCAGTCGGGTATTGTTTTGGAATCGGCGTACCATTTATTTTAGTTGGGTTATTCTTTGATCAATCGGCAAAATTGCGACGTTTCATCTCCAAACGCGGAAATCTTCTAACAATATTTGGTGGGGTTTTCTTGATAGTCATCGGATTTTTGCAAGCAACAGGGATGTGGGGACACCTCATTAATTCGTTGCGCTCCACCATTTCGAACTTTGTTCCGGTGATTTGATGACTACTAATAAGTCTGGAGCACCAGATATTGGATTGGTTGGCTTGCTCAGATGGGCTTGGCGCCAGCTGACAAGCATGCGTACCGCGCTCATTTTGTTGATGCTTCTGGGGGTTGCGGCTATTCCAGGTTCGCTCTTTCCACAGCGCAATCAAAATCCGCAGAAAGTCGATTCGTACTTCACAACCGATCCCACTTTGGCAAAATGGATGGATCGACTCCACCTTTTTAATGTTTACGCTTCACCGTGGTTTAGCGCGATTTACCTACTTCTCTTTCTCTCACTTATCGGCTGTGTTTTGCCACGTACGTTCCATCACCTCAAAGCAATTGGCAAGAAGCCGCCTCTCACTCCACGCAATCTTGATCGCATGGAGGGATATCGAATTGTTTCGACCGATTCGGAAATTGCGCTTGGCGTGGCAAAGAAATGGTTGAAAGAGAATCACTTTCGCATCAGAGTTGAGGGGGATTCAATATCTGCAGAGAAGGGATATAGTCGCGAAACTGGAAACTTGATGTTCCATTTGTCTCTCATATTGATTCTCGTTGGAGTCGCGCTCGGATCGCTCTTTGGAATGAAGGGGGAAGCGATTCTTAATGTTGGTGATCGTTTTATTAACACTCCAACGTCCTATGACAACATCACTTTTGGGAAATTTCAGGGTCAGGGTTCACTTGTGCCATTTTCATTGACGGCTACTAATTTTGTTGCAACGTATGATCCTGTAACGAGCGAGCCGAGCAATTATGTACTTACGACAAGTATCGCTAATCCAATTGGCACGTCAGCAAAAACTGTAATCATTAAAGTGAATAAACCTTGGACATCGGGGAGCACCAAGGTCTACTTACAAGCAAATGGATATTCTCCATTTGTCACGGTTCGCGACAAATCTGGCAACATCACTTTTCAAGGTCCAGTCATTTTCTTGCCACAAGATAGTAATTTAAGTTCGCTAGGTGCAATAAAGATTCCTGATATGACCCCGCAGATCGGATTTATTGCTTCTTTCATTCCGACAGCGGGAAGTAGTGAAGCACGCGGAATTTTTTCAACGTACCCAGAGGTTCTCGATCCGAGGTTGGTCCTTTCGGCATGGCAGGGAAATTTGGGCTTAGATTCGGGGAACCCTCAATCGGTGTACTCGTTGGATACGTCAAAAATGAGAAAGATTGGATTAAAGGCGCTTACCCTGGGAAGTACCTATAATTTCGGAGCAGGTTCAATAACTTTTGATGGTTGGAAACCATGGGTCAATCTGCAGATCGTTGACGATCCGGGCAAAATGTATGCGCTCTTTGGTGCGATATTTGCAATCTTGGGGTTACTGATATCACTCTTTACACGCCAGCGAAGGATTTGGGTAAAGGTCGGCAATGGTGTTGAAATTGCGGGCTTGGCGAAGAACGGCATTCCAGGTTTAGCGGAAGAACTCACAGCGCTGACGCGAGCGCTGGTTGATGCAAAAGGAGAGTCGGAATGACATCTACCAATTTGGCATTTTTCTCTAATGATTCAATTTATGCATGTTTGGTAATTTTTACGATTGCCTTTTTTGCCCACACCTTTGAAGTTTCGTGGTCGGTCAGAAATTCATCAGAGACTGACAGGACAGAATTTGATTTCTCTAAGACCCAGCGCGCGGGACGCGTTGGAACCGCAATGATGATTCTGGGTTTCATTGTCCTAGGGGTTGCTGTAATTACTCGCGGACTTTCAGCGCACCGCGTTCCCTGGGGAAATATGTACGAATTTTCAATAACTGGTGCGTTGATGCTCACCGCGGCCTATCTCTTTGCCTTCACAAAATACAAAGTCCGCTGGCTTGGTCTGCCGGTTTCAATCTCGGTGCTCTTGACCTTAGGTACCGCAATCACCGTTTTGTATCGTCCTAGCGCTCCATTGGTGCCCGCTTTAAAGTCTCCGTGGCTTGCAATTCATGTGCTCGCAGCAATTATCTCTGGTGGCGTATTTTTAGTAGCCAATTTGGTTGCCGCAACATTCTTAATAATGGAGCGCTACGAGTTAAAGGGTGAACGCCCCGCTTGGGCGCAGCGAATTCCTTCTTTGGATAGTCTGGATCAACTCTCTTATCGACTCATTGCCTTCGTCTTTCCGCTTTGGACTTTTGCCATTATTGCTGGTGCGATTTGGGCTGAGTCAGCCTGGGGCAAGTATTGGGGCTGGGATCCAAAGGAGACTTGGGCTTTCATTACCTGGGTCGCATACGCAGCCTATCTGCATGCACGTGTAACCGTTGGTTGGAGAGGGCGGAAGGCGGCTTGGTTATGTATTTTTGCCGGCTCAACCTTCTTGTTTAACTACATCTACGTAAATATTTGGGGAACAGGATTACACACTTATTCTGGTTTGTAAGAGTTAGAGTTTTTTCAAGAACTCCGGATTGTCATCTGGTGGAATCATTTTATTTGGGCGCCGCCTCGGTATTCCGACGGTTTTTGGACGCCCAATGAGTAGCCATGCGATTGATCCAATTGAGCCAAAAATAATGATAATAACTAACCAAGCCCACTTGGGGAGATTGCGAACCATCTCTTGTTCGGTGCGGGCACAATCGAAGAGCCCGAAGAGCCAGACGGCCAGGCCACCGAGGAGAATGAGAACATCAAGCATGGGATTGAGTTTACTGGCTAAACGAGTAACGCGATTGCCAGAGAAGTTGAAAACAGGAGTTGAAGTTTTCCAACTTGACCCAACATCGGGATCAATTCTGCCCCTTTTGCACCAGCTCTGATTCCTTTGATAATCCTGAGAGAGATAGGGATAAAAGCAAGGGTAATGAGCGTCCATGGCGAAATGAAAGCGGCTACGAGCGCAGCAAAATGTGCGAGAACTAAAAGTCCGATAAACATTTTTCTGGCTCGTAGATCACCGAGTCGAACAGCCAATGTACGTTTTCCAACGAGAGAATCTTTAGGGAGGTCACGGAGATTATTGACTGCCAAAATTGCGCATGAAAGGGCTCCAACAGGAAGGGAAACCAGAATGCTTTGCCAGGTAATTCGGTGTGATTGCACTACGTAACTGCCAACGGTTGCCACTAATCCGAAAAAGAGAAAGACAGATATTTCTCCAAAACCGAGGTAACCATATGGCCGCGTACCTCCGGTGTAGGTCCAGGCGGCCAAAATACTTAAGGCCCCGACCAGGACAAGCCACCAAGAAACTCGCACTGCCAAGACAACTCCGAAGAGTGATGCCACTGCAAAACATAACATCGCCGCTACTTTCACAGCGTGCGGGGTTGCTAAACCACTCGCTACCAGTCGAACTGGTCCAACCCGATTGTTATCCGTCCCGCGAACTCCATCGCTGTAATCATTGGAATAGTTGACTGCGATCTGGAGCAACAGACTGACTAGGAGCGCTAAGAGCGCATTGAGGAAGTTGATCGAATGGTGATCTCGACGGATGAGCGCCGTACCAACCAACACGGGGGCAATAGCAGCGGGAAGAGTTCGCGGACGAGCGCCGATAACCCACTTCTTGGCTTGCCTCAACGTCTTCATGGGTGCATCATCTCAAATCTGGAAGCTAATTTCTTACGATCAGGCTTCCCGATGGAGGTGCGGGGGAGTTCAAGATTTTCGAGAAATAGTTTTGGCACGGCTTGATTCCCAAAATGGCTTCGTAGCACTTGGTTAATTTCCTCTTTGTCGAATGGAGCACCCGCAGCCAGACAAAGACATTGCCCCCACTCCAGATTTGAAATAGCGCAACTCATAAATTCCGTTTGGTAAGTGGAGTTGAGAAATGAATCCAGCGCTTCAAGTGAAACTTTTTCGCCGCCCGAGATTATTAGGTCATCGATCCGCCCTGTAACGAATAACTTTCCATCCTTCATGTAACCCGCATCGTTAGTGAGGAACCATTTTTCAGGATCAGTGAAGGGCGCGTCGATACCGAGATATTGTTTTGCTTGCATCGGCCCTCGCAACGCAATCCGGTCATCAGATCGTATTTGAATTTCTACTCCTGTAAGTGGTTGATTGTTGTAAATGCATCCACCGGACATTTCTGTCATTCCATAAGTGGTGACAATATTTATACCAGCTGAGTGTGCTGCATCGAGTAGGTCACTATTGGTCGCTGCGCCACCCACAAGAACGGCTTGCGCGTTCTTTAAAGAATTAAGCAGATCTTGATCTTGATTGAGCGCTCGGTACAGCTGCGTCGGAACAATAGAAGTGAAGTCGAAATTCGATTCTACAATTTTGGTTCCCAGCGAAAGTGCACGAAGCAACACATTTACACCAGCGATGTGGTTGGTTGGTAAAAGTAAGGACCATCGTTGCCCGCGCTCTGCCTGCAAATATTGATGTGCCGCGCTAGTAGATGCATGCAGTGCCCGTGCCGTAAGGGCTACCTCTTTGGGATGTCCAGATGAGCCACTTGTGGGTATGACCACGGCAATATCGGGATCCACGGTGCTGAAATTTGAGGGACCAAACGCCAAAGCTGGCCCGCTACCCTCTAGGGCTTGCTCCAAAGCCGCCATAGTGTGTGTGACAGGCCACGCAGCGGGTACCTCAAGTAACTCTCGCGGTGACTTATTAACCATAGCCCCCGTAGGCTATCGGCTTGAAGTGAATTACTGGAAGTGAAAGTCCGGCGCGCAAAAGGAGTGAGTGTGAGTAAGCCATTTAAGCGTGAACCAGGTAGCCGAGAAATCCCAAAATGGCAGGTAGGCCGTGGGGGTGAAGAATTTGCAGACATTATTTATGAAGTCAGCGAAGGTATTGCAAAGATCACGATTAATCGCCCTGAGGTTAGAAATGCTTTTCGACCAGAAACCTTAGCGGAGTTGCAAGATGCTTTCGCGCTCGCTCGGGACGATGAATCTGTCGGAGTGATCATCTTTACAGGGGCGGGGACCGAAGCGTTTTGCTCCGGTGGGGATATAAATGTTCGCGGAGATGACGGATACATCGGTAGCGATGCTCTCGGCAAAAAAGGTATCGGACGACTCAATGTCCTAGATTTACAAATTCAGATCCGCCGATTGCCGAAACCAGTAGTTGCAATGGTTGCTGGTTGGGCCGTTGGGGGAGGACATGTGTTGCACGTCGTCTGCGATCTCACTATTGCTGCGGACAATGCAAAATTTGGACAGACCGGCCCGATGGTCGGATCTTTTGATGGTGGTTACGGCGCTGGTTTGCTTGCGGCACATATTGGTCAGAAAAAGGCTCGTGAAATTTGGTTCCTATGTCGCCAATACGACGCTACCGAAGCGCTAGAAATGGGTTTAGTAAATACCGTGGTTCCAATTGCAGAATTGGAAGCCGAAACCGTTTCGTGGTGCCGGGAAATGCTTCGCCATTCACCGATGGCGCTTCGCCTTTTGAAGGCGGGATTGAACGCAGCCGATGATGGATTGGCGGGAGTACAGCAATTGGCGGGAGATGCAACGCTGCTCTTTTACTTAACGGAAGAAGGACAAGAAGGTCGCGATGCTTATAAGGAGAAGCGCGATCCGGATTTCAACAAGTTCCCGCGCCGACCGTAAGTGCTCCAATGAGTATGTCCAAAGGAATGTTGGAAGAGTATTGCCCCGAACTTTCGATCTTGTCGATCCCACTTCGGAACAAATTTCGTGGAATTAATTTTCGCGAAGTTGCAATTTTTCGTGGTCCTTCTGGATGGACAGAGTTCGGTCCCTTTCTTGAATATGATGATCAGGAAGCAGCAACCTGGATGCGCGCGGCACTGGAAGCTGCGAACGAGCCTTGGCCAGAACTATTTCACAACCAGATCCCGGTGAATGCAACACTGCCGATCATCGAACCTGAAGCTGTGCGCACTATTTTGAATCGTTTTCCGGGTGCCAGAACCGTGAAAATCAAAGTTGATGACTTTGAAAATGGAGCGGGCGTTGTGGAAGAAGTGCTCAATATAGATCCCGAATTGAAAATTCGCCTCGATGTTAATGCTGGTTGGAGTGATACCGTAGCTATAAGCAACTTGTTGGAGTACCACCTTCGTTTTGGAAACGTATTTGAATATGTGGAACAACCTTGCGCAACCCTTGAAGAATTAGCCCGAGTTAAAAGTGAGGTGCCAATTCGGATTGCTGCAGATGAATCTATTCGGAAAAATCTTTCCGCCGATTTTGATAATTTTTCGCAATACGCCCATTTCGCAATTATTAAATGGCAACCGGTCGGTGGATTCAAGTCAGCGCACAAACTTGCAGAACAAATTGGATTACCAATAGTTGTCTCGAGCGCGTTAGAAACAGGAATCGGAATGTCACATGGTCTTGCCCTCGCGGGATCATTTAAATCAACCCCGCTGGCCTCAGGATTGGGCACCGTCGCGCTATTTGACGGTGATGTTTGCGAGCCTGCCACCGTTGTCGAAAATGGGTTCATCGAAGTAAAACGTCGAGAACCAGTTTTGCTTGAGAGGTACCTCGCATCTCCAGAACGCACTCTTCATTGGAAGCAACGTATTCTAAGAGTCTTACAAACCTTACAAGATCTGGAAGAGTTAGAAGGGCGGGTTAAATGAATTCAACTTCGCTCGCCAGAAATATTATTCGGCAGCTCGTTGAAGATGGAGTGTCAGATTTCGTTTTATCACCTGGTTCGCGGAACGCCCCGCTGTCAATAGCTCTCTATGAAGCTGAGCAAGCTGGCTTTGTAAACTTGCACGTTCGAATTGACGAACGTGGTGCCGCATTCTTTGCTCTTGGTTTGAGTAAGGCATCAGTTAGTTATGTTGCGGTAATTTGCACGAGCGGAACCGCTGCAGCGAATTTTCATCCTGCAATACTTGAGGCTTACCACTCCGGAAACAAACTTTTAGCGATTACTGCGGATCGCCCGGCTCATCTGCGGCGCACGGGGGCAAATCAAACCACGCTTCAGGTTGGCCTACTCGAACCTGTTCCAACACTTGATATTTCAACGTCTGTCGATATATCCCATTTGCTAGATCAAGGCCCGGTTCATCTCAACATACAGTTTGATGAACCGCTGGTTTCAGCTGAACGTACGGATTGGTTAGCAGGGTTTTCACCGCGTATCAGCGCCGTCACAACAAGCGCAGCCAAAGAGAGTTTTCAAGCAAAAACTCGAGGGTTATTAATTGTCGGCCACGATCGGGCAGGGATCGAAAAAGAGGCAATAGCGTTATTTGCACAAGAACTCGGCTGGCCGCTTATCGCCGAAGACCCATTGTCATTTCCCAGCAGTATTGCCCATGCCGCACTAGCGCTGAGCGATCCGCAGCTGAGAGCGCATTTTGCGCCGGAACAGATTGTTGTTATAGGTCGTGCCACTCTATCTAGGAGTATAAGCGCGGTTGTAAAAGATTGTTCAGATCTGATTGTCATTGATCCTCGGGCCCACACCGTAGATACCAATCGAAGCGCCTCGATGATCTTTAGTTCGCTCCCAACCGTAGCGTCCAATCCTGATGCAACGTGGTTGCAAATTTGGCAACAGATGGCTGCCATCGCGAGCAGTTCGATTGAACTCAAATGGTCAGAGCAAGCCGCTATCAGAGCAATTACTTCGAATCTCCCAATCGGAGCGGCGTTATTTGTTGGGAGCAGCCGTCCAGTTCGAGATATTGAAGCATTTGCAAGTCCAAGGGCTGGATTAACAACATTTGCGAACCGCGGTCTGGCTGGAATCGATGGCAATATTTCTTGCGCTTTTGGAATTGCGGAAAAATTTGAACGCTCTTACGCCATAATGGGAGATATAACTTTTCTTCATGATGTCTCAGCGCTGGTAAATCCAAGTGGCGCAAATTTAACGGTATTTATTATTGACAACAACGGTGGTGGAATCTTTAACACTTTGCCACAGGCAGAAGTTGCAGGTTTTGAAAGATTATTTGGAACCCCCCACGATCTTGATCTTGAAAGAGTCATTCACGGTTTTGGGATGAAAGTCACCAAAGTTAAAAGCGCCGCAGATATTGAGTTTGGTATTGCTCACGAACCAACGGGATTAAATTTTGTTGTTATTGAAGTTCCAGATCGCGCCTCTAATGCTCTTGAGCTTAAGCGCGTGACTCAGAGTCTGGTAAGCGCGCTGCGAATAGGAAGTAATTTAGCCTGACTTTCGGCTAATTCCTGATCTGCGCTTGAGCCTGCAACTATTCCGCACCCCGCAAAAACTCTGATTGATTTTTGATCGGGAGCAATTTCGCCACAGCGCAAGGCAATTCCCATCTCACCATCGCCGTGCGCATCGACCCAACCGACTGGTCCGGCGTAACGATTGCGATTCATGGCTTCAAGTTCGGCAATTAATTCTCGGGCGGTATCAGTTGGAGTTCCGCAAACAGCTGCGGATGGGTGCAAGGCAGCAACAAGTTTAAAGATATCCACTTTTGATGCGGCATCATTAATGACGCCTGTGACATCCGTGGCCAGATGCATCACATTTGGAAGGTGAAGTACAAAAGGCGCATCCGGCACGTTGGTTGAAGAAGCGAAGGGTTCTAGCGCCTCTGCAACGGAGCGCACGGCATACTCGTGCTCTTCCAAATCTTTAGAAGATTTTGCCAGGGAACCGGCGAGCGCAAAATCCCGCTCTTCATCCCCAGTGCGACGGATAGTTCCAGCCAAAACTCTGGATGTCACCAAAGATTTACTCAGCCTAACTAGCAATTCAGGAGTGGCTCCCACCAAGTTGTCGACTAAAAATAGCCACGTGGATGGGTATTCGGTTTCTAAAGATTGAATTAGGGCAGCTGGATTAATTGCTTTGTTGGAGCGCGCAATTAAGTCGCGAGCGAGCACAACTTTCTCTAAATCCCCGCGCTTAATGCGAGCCACGGATTCGTTAACAGCAGCCGACCACTGCTCATCGGACAGTGCTCCTTGCTCCCAATTAAGTGCAAGGCCGTGCTTTTCAATGATTCTTTTTGCGAGTTCTGGCTGCTCTGTTCCGATCCAGGTTATCCAAGATTTCCCGTTCTTCTGTCCAACAACGATCTGTGGAATTGTCAGGAGCGACGGTTCGTTCTCTGAAAAAGAAAATGATGCAAAGAGAATTGGTCCAGTTCCAACACCGTGGACATTATTTTTGATTTCGAGTTGAGTTAGTTCGTTCTGCCACCAAGCTGAAGCATCAGAAAAGCGTCGTTTCCCCGTGACCGAATGTGACTTGTACGTTCCAAATGCAATGAATCCATCGGATCCACGAATCCAGCTTGCGCTTATTGGTAGCGACGTTGCAATTTCGCTCAGACGAGGATGGTCACCTAAGAGTTCGGTCGTAATACGTAAAGCCATGAGGCTAAGTTAAGTGCCTTTATCGTTTTGGAACAAAACGCCATAGCGTTGGCATCGCAGTGCTGGCAATAGCGATCTTGATCACTTCTCCAAGAACGAAGGGGGTGAGGCCTAATTTGAAAGTTGTGGTCCAGTTTGCATGAATTGAATGGTGGAGCCAGAACAGTCCAGCGGTGAAGATAATAAAATCACCGATTAGCATGGTTGGAATCACTGTGAGGATTTTTTGATCCCATTTGCGTCCAGCGAGATAGCCAGTGATAAGTGATGCAATCAACATGCCGACTAAATATCCGCCTGTAGCCCCCGTGATGCGAGAAAGTCCATGTGCGCCTGACGCGAAGACAGGAGCACCAAGGAATCCAACGATGAGGTAGGAAGCAAAGGTTGTAAAGCCCAAAGAGGCACCATAAGCGCTACCAAGCAGCAGTGCACCTAGTGTTTGTCCTGTTACTGGAACAGGAGAGCCCGGAACAGGAACCGAAATTTGTGCCATCAACCATAGAAAAGCAACCCCACCAACGACAAGTGCAAGTTTGGTTGAGACAGTACTACGCGTAATGAGGGCACCACGGAGCGTTGCAGTTGAAGAAATAGACATAAATATCCTCCCGAGCTCTTCGCTTTCACCCCGCGTCGGCGTGGTTTGAAGTTGTGCTGGGAGCCTACTCTCGAAAGAATATACGCGTGAGTAAGTCAGCAGATTTAAATAAGGAACCCTTCGAAGTCGCTTCGATGTTCGATGGCGTGGCAAAGCGCTATGACTTCATGAACGACCTTTTAAGTCTTGGTCAGACCAAGGCTTGGCGGAAGAAGGCCACAGCGATAATCGCACCTCGCGCCGGAATGAAGATATTAGATATCGCTGCGGGTACTGGTTCCTCCAGTCGTCCGCTTGCAGATGCCGGCGCAGAAGTAATACCTGCAGACTTTTCGCAAGGGATGTTGGATGCTGGAAAGAAACGCCATCCCGACCTCCCCTTCACCTTAGCAGACGCGCTGAACTTGCCTTTTAAAGATAGCGAATTTGATGTCACAACTTTCTCTTTTGGATTGCGCAATACACATGACGTGACAAAGGCGCTTCGAGAGGCGCTGCGTGTCACCAAGTCGGGCGGTCGATTGGTGGTTGTCGAATTTTCACACCCGACCAACAAATTATTCCGTACGCTGTACATGAAGTATTTGATGGGCTTACTTCCAAAAGTTGCTCGCAGGTTTTCATCAAATCCAGATGCCTACATTTATCTTGTACAATCAATCCAGGCATGGCCAACGCAGGAGCAACTAGCCGAAAAAATTAAGGGTGCTGGCTGGGGAAGCGTTGCTTGGCAGAACTTTACTTTTGGAATTGTCGCTGTGCATATCGCCTATAAGGACGCGCAGTAGTTCATGGCATTTGGAATTCCGCATCTTGACGTGAAGCTAGAGCTTTCGATTCGTGCGGATATGAAGCGCGTTGAAGATTTGCTTCGCTCTCAAATCAAGGGCGACTACCCGCTAGTTATAGAAACTTCTCGCCACCTTGTGGAAGCTGGTGGTAAGCGGTTGCGACCACTCTTAACATTGCTGGCGGCACAATTTGGAGATCCAAAACGAAAAGAGATCATTGAGGCAGCAGTTGTCTGCGAACTTACGCACCTAGCTACTCTTTATCATGATGACGTTATGGATGAGGCGCCATTGCGCCGTGGAGTAGAAAGTGCAAACGCGCGCTGGAATAACACGGTGGCAATTTTGACTGGAGATTATCTCTTTGCCAAAGCCTCCGATTTGCTGGCGGATTTGGGGCCGGAAGCGGTGCGTTTACAGGCACGAACTTTTGAAAGATTGGTCATTGGCCAGATCACCGAAACCCAAGGATCGACTGCAGGAATATCTTTGCTCGATCATTACCTGAACGTCGTGGCTGACAAGACTGGTTCATTGATTGCCACTTCCGCTCGATTTGGCGCACTTCTTTCTGGAGCTCCATCAGATGTGGTTGAGTCACTGACGCGCTTTGGAGAAAAAATCGGTGTCGTCTTTCAATTGGCAGATGATGTTATAGATATCGCCTCTGAATCGAATGAGAGTGGAAAAACTCCAGGTACTGATCTAAGAGAAGGTGTTCCGACTCTCGTCACCCTCTATGTATTAGCGTCCACAGATTCGGTAGATGATGAATTGAAGGCTATTTTGTCAGCCCCAATTACCGACGAGACAGTCGTCGCAAAAACTCTTAAAGAGTTGCGTTCGCACAAAGCAATGGAGTCCGCCAAGAACTTGCTCCATCAATATGCCGACGAAGCTCAACTTGAACTGGTTACCTTGCCAGATGGAGCGGCAAAGCGCGCATTAATCGAGCTCTGCGAAACGATTATCACTCGGACTTCCTGATTTAACAAGGTCGTACCCCAAGGTAGTTAGCGCAATCCACACAACAAAGAAACCAATCCACCGTCCGGTAGTCATTGCTTCGTGGCGGACGATAACGCCAATTAAGAATTGAACAGTTGGAGTGATGTATTGAAGTAACCCGATAACAGTGAAATTCAATCTATTAGTCGATCCATTAAACATGAGAAGTGGTATTGCCGTAACAACGCCTGCCAGAATTAAGAGTGTGGTCAATCCAAAGTGGTGGCCAAATTGTCCCGTTCCTTTATGGCCGAGCCAGAGCAGGTAACCTCCATATGGGAGGAGTGAAAGTGTGGTTTCTATTGCCAAGCCTTCGAGGGCACCTAAACCCAATTGTTTTTTGACCAATCCATAACTGCCCCATGAAGTAGCGAGTGCGAGGGCGATCCAAGGTGGTCTTCCGTAATCAATTGCCAGAACGATTACACCCAAGGTGGCGATTCCTACTGACATCCATTGCAAGCGGCGCATTTTCTCTTTGAGTAAAATCACTCCGAAGGCGATAATGATGAGTGGATTGATGTAATACCCCAAGGCGCACTCAACTACGTGACCGTGATTCACACCCCAGATGTACACGAGCCAATTGACCGACACTAACATCGTGGAAAGTATGAGCCGTAATACAACGCCTCTTTTTCTAACAAGCGCAAAAGTTTCGCGAAGCTTGCCGGTGTAGAGCAATAGTCCGATGCAGACTACAAAAGTCCACGTAGCTCGGTGAGAAACAATTTCAATTGAGTTTGCGGGCTCTAATAGTGGCCAATACAGAGATAGGAGTCCCCAAGTTAGGTACGCACCAACGCCGAGGGTCAGCCCCACTTTGTAGTTTTTCATATTCCGCGCTTATCTATAGTTTTGGAATTGAACAGAAAACTCCCATGGATGGTCTTTTACGATTTGAATTGCTACTTGTAAGTCATCACGACTCTTGCTTGAAACTCGCAATTCTTCACCTTGGATCTGGGTTTTGAGGGATTTTGGTCCTTCATCGCGCAGCAGCTTGGCAATTTTCTTAGCGTCCTCGGTTTTTATACCTTCTTTAAAAGTCGCGGAAATCTTATAAATCTTGCCGCTTAAGGCTGGAGCAGAGGCATCAAGATGTTTAAGAGAGACACCACGTTTAATCAATTTGTCCTTGAATACTTCCAGTGCCGCCTTCGCGCGATCTTCGGTGTCAGCCTCGATATTGTATTTTTCGCCAGACTTCACTATTGAGGTACCTGTATTTTTAAAATCGAAGCGAGTCGAAATTTCGCGATCGGTTGAGTTGTATGCGTTGTCGACTTCCATGTGATCAACGTTTGAGACGATATCAAAACTTGAATCAGCCATTATGGGCCTCCTGCTTCTTGATGTTAGACCGGGCTAAGAGTAAGTGTCCGACAAAGCCTATAACCAGCGCAAAGAGGACTCCTACGTTTGCTCCTGCCCAGGCTCCAGATTTGCCTCCGATTGCACGCATGAAATAACCCTGCCATGAGAGCCAGGAGGCCAGCGGATTAGTGACAAACCCCCACCCAACAATGGTTCCAAATATGACCAATGCAATTGATCGGATGTTAAAACGACCATACCGACCCGAATAAATAAAGAGTTCTGGTTCGGCGTAACCCGATTTACGCATTAATACATCTGCAACGAAAATGGTTGACCAAACTGCGATGGGTACGCCTAGCGTGATCAAGAATCCCTGAAATGGCGTGCTGAAGTTAGGAGCGATCCAAACAAAATAGATAGTCCCGAGCAACATGATTACTGCGTCAATAGACGCGGCAACGTGGCGCTTTACTGGAAGCCCTATCGATACGAGTGTGATTCCCGAAGAATATAAATCCAAAATAGCTCCGCCGACCAGACCCAAAATAGCGACGATTGCGAAAGGAATTAAGTACCACGTCGGCAAGATCGTGGTGAGCGCTCCAATGGGATCTGATCCAATTGCCGCACTAAGGGATTTTGAGCTCCCCGCAAGAAGCGCGCCGTAAATCACTAGTATCACTGGAACGATAGAGGAGCCAAAGACAGTCCAAAAAATAACTCCACCACTTGAAATCTTTCGGGGCAAATATCGAGAATAGTCTGCGGCGGAGTTAACCCACCCCAATCCGATTCCTGTTATGCCCAAGATCATTGCACCGATAAACCCTGCTTTGCTTCCGGCGTGAACGGATTGAACAAGGTGCCAATTAATTTTGTGAAGGGTCAGTGCGATATACCCAACTGTGAGAACTATTGTTGCAAGAGTAAGCCAGCGCTGAATTCGCATGATCGTATGGAAACCTAGAACCCCGCCAAAGATGGTCAAACCCGCAGCGACTATAAAACCTAGGACTCCTGCGATGTTGTGGTTGATGTGACCTAGTCGCCCAAAGACGGTTTGAGCCGCCAACGTTGCAAGGGAAACCAAGATCGTTTCCCAACCAACAAATACAAGGTATGAGAGAAACCCCGGCAATATATTTCCCCGAACTCCGAAAGCAGCCCGTGAGAGAGCCATCGTCGGTGCGTTTGAGCGCTTTCCTGCCAGGCTACTGACTCCCACCAAAATAAAAGAACCAACTGTTCCAATTATTGCAGCCCACGTTGCTTGCCAAAAAGAAATTCCAAAACCAAGGAAGAACGATCCATAAGATAAAGCGAGAAGTGAAACATTTCCTGCTGCCCAAGGCCAAAAAAGGGATTTGGCGGTTCCGTGTCTTTCGCTCTCAGAAATGAAATTAGTACCGTGTGGCTCAATAGAATTCAGAATATTCACAGGCGCACTCTAACGGGAGCAAGCGTGCGGGATGTCGGTTGAGGTGTGATACTTACGCTGGAAGTCTCACGCAGCGTGGGTTGAATCAACAAGTCTTGTTACAGGAGTGAAAGATGCTTGAAGAAGAAGATCGCAAAGAAATTATTAAGTTATCGGAAGCTACCCATACCTCCGTTGTTGCCTTTGTATTAAGTCTCTTTATTCCACTTGTTGGATTGATCCTTGGCCTGAAAGCAAAGAGTGAGATTGATAAATCAGAACATACAAAGAGTGGATCTGCTTTTGCTACTGCAGCAATTTGGATTGGCGCAATTGGCACACTCGCATGGGCAGCGCTTCTCGCACTGGTCCTAGTCTTCTCAGTTGGTGGTCATGGGCGTGGTTGGAATTTTGGAGAAAGAGCTGAACATCGTGGCTTTGCAAATCATCAAATGATGCGCACTCCTTTTCAAGGACAAACTCAAGCAGTACCAGGGGGCGGGATACCTGGAAACGGAATGATGGGTGGATTCGGATCAGGACAAGGACCAGCGCAAGGTGGCGCAGTACCAAATTCGTCTGGTACTACTACCAACGGTTAAGCCAAAGTTTTAATCCGACCGGTTTCCAAATAGTGAGCTAGAACCCCACTTCCTATTAATGCTATGGCGGGAAAGAGTAGAGCCATGGGGAGACCAAAGAGACCCGCAAGACTGGAAGTTGTAAATCTTCCGATAAAAAATCCTGTAGATGCGATCACAGCTAAACGGGTAAGTGCCCGCGCAGCCGGTATTCCTGGAATACTCGCTGCGATCGATGCATAGGATGGCGGCATCGGAGAAACCCCAAATCCCAATACGGCATACCCCACGCACATAATCGCTAATGCGGTGTAGGGGTGATTCGTTCTTTCTATATTGGCGGCAATTAAACTGCTCAGATATCCGAAACCACCAAGTAAGCCACCAAACCGGATTACGAATGGAATTCCATATACATCGATCCAGCGTCCCACTGAAAAGCGTCCAATAATTTGTGCCAATACGAAGCAGGTGTACCCCAGGGTGTTGATGCCAATCGGAATCCGGAGATCTTCTTTTAGGTAAATGGATGACCAGTCGCCGACGGAAGCTTCTGCGACTGTCGCCAGAACCGAGCCGATGGCTACCATCCAGATAAAGCTCTTAATCTCTGAAGGAATTGGCAGGCTGTGTGGGACTTCTGAGTTTGTTACCACATCGTGCTGGTCGGCTGAGTAAGGCAGTAAGGCACGTGCGACAACCAAACTGCCAAAGAGCGCGATCAAGGAATTGCCCAGCAAATGCCATTCGAGAGGAACGTATTTAGCAATGAATCCCGCAAAGAATGAAGCGACACAGGCTCCTATTGACCAGGAACCGTGAAAAGATGGCATAAGCGAGCGTCCAAAACTCGCTTGAATCATTGAACCTTGGGCATTGCAAGCGATATTTGCCAGTGCATAACTCGCTCCAGCTGCGAACGCCACCAAAGGAATTTCCCACACTTGATTGACGAATCCATATGCAATTTGTGATCCGGCGATGCCGACCATTGTCAATTGTGTGGTTCGTCTTGTACCTATTTTGCGACTCAACCTAGATCCAAAGAAATTTCCAAAGATTGAGCCAATATTTCCAACGACGATGCAATACCCAAATATGGCGTCTGTTGTATGTGTATGTCCTTTTATTTCTGCGAAACGTGCCGATGCAGCTGCGACAGCTACTCCCATAAAGAAGAATGTGGCTCGGAGTCCCCACTTCGCGCGCTCTACACGCTCGGCGGTTGGCGCTGTCACATCTGTACTTTAGTCCAAAGGCGGGACTTTCAATCGTTATGCGCTAATTTTCTCACATGGCGGAACTAATTTATTACTGCGGCACTATGGATAGCGGAAAATCAACGCTTGCCCTACAAACTGCACATAATCGCAAGAGTCGCGGTCTTGAAGGTTTAATTTTAACTAATCGAGATCGGGGTGGTACCGGCGTGATAACAAGCCGACTTGGTTTGCAAGCCGCTGCACATGAAGTTACTCCTGATTTTGACATCTTCGAATACATTTCGAGTGAAATAAAAAGTGGACGCAAAATTGAATATGTAATTTGTGATGAAACCCAGTTCTTCGAGCGAGAACACATTGAACAACTTTCTCGTGTCGTTGATGAACTAGCAATCGACGTATTCGCATTTGGAATTTTGACAGATTTCCGAACCAAATTATTCCCAGGGTCTGAACGCTTGATTGAATTAGCTGATCGAGTGCTTCCGTTGCAAGTTGAAGCGTTGTGCTGGTGTGGTGCACGAGCGACTCACAATGCTCGGGTAGCAAATGGGGTTATGGTGACAGAAGGTGATCAAATATTGCCTGGCGACGTTGGAAGTCCGCAGACAATCGGTTATGAGGTACTTTGCCGCAAACACCACATGCAAAAAGTAAACTCAGCCCGCTCTCATTAATTCGTAAGGAATCTCTTGCGAATATTCTGAGAATTGCCATTATTTGGTAGACGGGTCATTCGGGCGCTCTTAAAATGAAGTATGTTGTTGGGCGAGGTGTCTTCCCCCAAATCAGATCTGCCAGAAAGTCGTTTCCGCGGAGATATTCAAGGTTTACGCGGAGTTGCAGTTGCGTTGGTGGTTCTCTTCCACGCTGGAGTTCCGGGTTTTAAGGGTGGATTTGTAGGCGTAGATATCTTCTTTGTTCTCAGCGGGTTTTTGATTACGGGCAACTTGCTCCGCGAGATAAAAGCTACGGGCCGAATTAAATTTAGAGAGTTCTATGCCCGACGGATCAGGCGATTGCTTCCAGCCTCATTCTTTGTATTACTCGTCACCTTAATTGTTGTCGCTATCTGGTTTCCACCGTTGCTCTTGCCAGGAGTTGCGGTCGATATATCGAGTGCCGGTTTGTATGTTTCCAATCTCGATTTCGCGATTAGGGCGACTGACTATTTTGCATCATCTGTGATTCCTTCGCCGGTCCTTCACTTCTGGTCACTTGGCGTAGAAGAG
>CAIYQS010000104.1 GCA_903928395.1 uncultured Actinomycetes bacterium
CAACCGTCTTCACATCAACCCATTGAGATTAGTGCTCATCAATCCGCCGCGCCCTGGCACTTTGCTAATTGAGCTGATTGTTAAATTGCTCGACGGCAGAAAAGGCAACTTCTTGCCGCGCCTTCGTGTAGAGGTCCGTGGAACGCCGAGATTATCGGCGCGACTTCAGAATGCGCTACTCTTTGACACTCGCGAGCGGGAGATCATCGAGGAGAAACTAGCAAGTGGGAGGCTCGATCTAATTATTGACCGCACACCAAAGCCTCTGGATCAATTGCTGTTGGAACTCACTTCGAACCCCGCGCACATCGTTGGAGTCTTCGATGAAGCGCCGGTAAGCATAAGGCGCGGTGGTGCTGGCTTAAAGCTACCCATGAGCCCCTTCTGCGTTCGAAGAAAGGTTCGGTTCCAACAAAGATGGAATGAACTCCGCTTAGAGGTCACTGCAGGAGATCCTCCCTTCTATGAATTCATCGAGCTTGTTAAGTACGCCGAAGGGAATGAAGGGGAAGGCACACCTTATGCATGGCCAGAGGCCGAAGGGCTGAAGAAGGCTGTAGACGACGTGGTCGCAACGGACGACTTCGGTGCGCACTGGTTTTTTCTAGCGGATCGGGTCTTGCCAGACGAAGGCGAGATGAGATCACAAAGACTCTTACGTCGGCGTGAGGGCCAGCGTCATGTTCTTTTGGCCACACGCGATTATGTTCCGCTCGCCAGATTGATTCTGCCCGCGTTTGAGGACGAAGCACCGAATCTTCTTATGCCACCGGGCGATCTGCAGGATCTCTTAGCGGAAGGTGCTCACCTCATCGGAGCTGGATTGATCGATTTGGTGAAATCAGATGGAAAGGTTGTTCCAGCTAGAGTAATAGGCCTGGTAGGGGCATTGCTCGCGGCCCGGGCCTATCGCCGCGAACACCCAAATGCACTCTTGGTATCCACAGATTCACAGTTAGCACGCACGTGGTTGCGCCTTGGAACTCAAGGCGAGCGGTGCGATTTCTTCGCAATAAGATCAGAGGGAAAACAACTACTGGCAGAGTGCGTAGAAGTGAAGACCGCGAAAGGAAAGCCACGTAAGTGCGGGGATGTCGAGATAGAGACTGCCCGTCAGCAGCTAATCGCCACTCTAGGCGCGGTTCGCGAGGGGCTCGGCGACTCATCTGCGGCCGAAGCCGCTGGTCACTACTTGGCCGCTCCACGAAATGAGATGCTCAAGGAAGTCCTTGTTCAAGGTTGCATGGCACGATATGCACCGCGCGAATTACGCACCGTGTGGGCAGACTGGCTGGAAAGATTGTTTGGGGCAACTCCAGAAATCCCGATGCTTCACGGTGTGATAGTTAATGTCGCACTAGGAAGTGCCGAGCCCACAAGAACCGAGGTCATCCCCGGAGCTGAAGAAATCCGCCTCGAACACATCACTGAGATTGAGATTCAGGCGTTGCTGTCAAGCTCCGAAGCATCCAGCCCGCACTTGCCAGATTTTGACGAGGTGTCGAGTGAGACCGGAAGGAAGTTTTCCGCCCTTTCACGGACAATCGACGCGGTAGGTTTCGAAGATGAAAAAACGGAAGCAAGTACGCAAATCGTTGGTGCTTCGGCTGGACCTCTAATAGAGGGGATAGCTCCTTCAGCACAGGTTTCTGTAACCCTTGGAGTCACTGAGAGTAATTCGTCCGTCTCATGGGATCCGAGCATTTCAGGCAATCCACACTTGATGATTGCAGGGCTACCTGGAATGGGGAAAACTACCTGCCTTGTGAACCTCTGTTATCAACTTGCTTCGCAGGGTATAACGCCGATTGTGTTTTCATATCACGATGATATCGATGAGCAGCTTACGTCGGTATTTCCAAAGCTCCGATTGGTAGATTGTAGAAATCTAGGTTTCAACCCGATGAGAGTTCCTGCTGGGCAAATTCAAGGACACCTCGAAAACGCGGGACAGCTCCGAGATATCTTCGCAGCTATCTTTCCTGAATTCGGGGATTTACAGCGAGAGGCGATCAGAGCTGCCTTGAAATCATCTTATGAAATCAAGGGCTGGGGATCAGCTGGCCGAAAGAAGCCAAGTCCCGATGTCCCAGACTTTGGGGCATTCTTGGCA
>CAIYQS010000105.1 GCA_903928395.1 uncultured Actinomycetes bacterium
ATCAAGACTTTGGTCTTTCCCAGCAACGTGATCCAAAGCTCGTTTTGCTTGGGAAAGAGCGGTTACAACTGAGTGGTCGTCGCTATCAAGAAAATTGATGGCAGTTGAGAGAGCTTGTTGTAATTCTTCAACGCTCGAAAGCCGATTGAGTTCATTGTCAATTTCCGTCAATTCGTCCAACTGTGGATTGATCGACGTAAAGACTTTCATGAATTCTGATATTTTTGCTAGTTCTTGCTCACGATTTCGCTGATCAATTCGCAATTGATCAATCCGTGCTGCAAGTGCTGCGTATTCAGAATAAAGAGCAGATATTTCTTTGACTTCAGAGTCCAGTTTGCCAAAAGTATCGACTGCAGTACGAATGAACGAAGACTTAGTTAACCTATTGGTGCTAGCTTGAGCATGCACTTCGACCATTTCGCTTCCAAGCTCTGCAACTTTTCCAGCAGTTGTCGGGACTCCCCCTATGGTGATACGAGACTTGCCATCGCTTGTTACTGTTCGGGAAATTAGGACGGACCCTGTTTCGATCTCTCCGCCGAGCTCTACTACACGTTTTTGCAACTCGGTACCGATAGAAAACCTTCCAGATGCAATTAAGCGATCAGTCCCAGTTCGAACTCTCTCTGAGTCCGCTTTCCCTCCCAGAATTAAAGAGAGCGCAGTAAGTACCATGGTTTTACCTGCGCCAGTTTCACCTGTCAATACATTAAGACCGGGTTTGAATTCGACCTGAGCCGATTCAATAACTCCAAGATTGCGGATGCTAATTTCTTCTAAACCACATAAACCTTTCCCCGCGCGTTCTTCACTCACCGCGCCAACCTTCAATAGGCAACTTGAATTTAGCAACAAGTCGATCTGTAAAGACAGCGGATTCGATGTGGAGAATTTCCACTCTGGCGTTTGCCTTTCGAATGACTACCCGATCCCCGCTTTGCAAAGGAGTTTTGCGCATTCCATCGGCAGAAATCATCGCTTCACGCGATTCAATGTCGATCACGATCGTAGAATCTGGTGAAATCACCATTGGCCTAGAGAAGAGAGCATGCGCGGCAAGCGGCAAAACCACAATTGCTTCAACTTCGGGCCAAAGTACCGGACCACCTGCTGAAAATGCGTAGGCAGTTGAGCCAGTTGGAGTAGCGCAAATAACTCCGTCACAACCCCAACGAGATAAAGGACGATCGTCGATTTGCACAAAAAGTTCCACCATCTGCGCATGGCTGCGTTCTATCGTAAATTCATTGAGCGCCCAGCCTGTTGCAATTATTTCCTGACCCCGAAGGACTTGATGACTCAAGAGCAAACGTGATTCTCCACGATAATCCTTCTCGAATATCGCTTGTGCCAACGTTTCTGCTGAAGGTCGCTCAATTTCTGCTAGAAAACCAACATTGCCTAAGTTAATTCCAAGAATTGGAATATTTGAGTCTAGAACAAGCTCTGCAGCTCGTAAAATAGTTCCGTCTCCTCCGAGAACGACGGCTATTTCGAAGGACTTGTCGGATGCTATTCCTTCCGACCCCGTTAAACCTCCTGGGTAATTATTGATAGTTGAAATACCAACGCCATCAAGGGCGACAATAAGCTCTCGCGCAAAGGAAACAGCCTCCGGGCGCGTTGGGTGAACGACGAGCAACGCCGTACGCTTCGCTGAAGACATTGTCACCCTTCTAGTCCAAACTCTTTTAAACTCACTTACTGCGGGCCTTTGACTATCGCAGCTTCTAGTTCATTTGAACTCAATTCAACATGCCCACGGCGCAGCCAGAGAAAATATTCGACATTTCCAGCAGGGCCTGGCAATGAGCTAGCCACAACTCCAAGACATCCCAAGCCCATATCGTACGCACAGTCTGCAACCTCTTGAACTGCTGCTCTGCGAAGTTCAGGATCTCTGACAACACCCCCGGCACCTAATCGTTCGCGACCAACTTCAAATTGTGGTTTCACCATCACAAGAAAATCTGCATTGGGCTTTGAGACACTTACAAGTGCTGGCAATACCAATGTCAAAGAAATGAAAGAGAGATCAGCAACGACGATATCTACGGCCGCGCCAACTTGGTCCAAGGTAAGGTGACGAACGTTTGTGCGGTCAAGAATGATTACTCGTGGATCTTGCCGTAGTTCCCACGCCATTTGTCCATAACCCACATCGACAGCAACAACATCTTTGGCGCCCCGCTTTAAAAGCACATCGGTAAAGCCGCCCGTTGAAGCACCAGCATCGAGTGCACGCTTGCCCGCCACCCCAATTTCCGAAAAATGATCAAGCGCTCCAGCTAATTTATGCCCGCCCCGCGAAACGAAATCATCCCGATTACCTTGCACGACTATCGACGTCTCTGCATCCACCTGAGAAGCAGGTTTGCTCGCTGGAATACCACCAACCAGTACAGATCGAGCCTCTATGAGATCAGCAGCATGATCCCGCGATCTCGCTAAACCACGCCTAACAAGTTCTGCATCTAGCCGAGTTTTCAAGGTAAATCACTTGCCGTCTATTGAACGAAGCGCCTCTTCAAGCTTGAAGTGAATTTGATCGTACGCGTCGCAGTGATCGTCGAGTTCTAGGACTTGCACAAGGGCAATCGCTTCACGAAGTTCATCTAAATCGCTAGCAGATGGATTTTGAGATTTGTCTTGTTCCATGGTGTAACCGTATCTATAACCTCCGCAATTGGCTCGCTTCAACCTGCCAACGACTTGCAAGTCCAGTTGGAGCCTTCCAAAATCTCCGTCGGACCGCTCCATCTATGGAAACCCAATCATCGATTTCCAACGCTAAAGCTCGCTTTCGAACCTTCACCAACCAAACCGCAATATCCAATGTGTCGACTTCACGCCTTTCGCCTTTTGGATTCTTTCGATCAATCACGATTCGAAATTCCACCACGGTATCGCCGCTAGGAAGCAGCTTTTCGGTAGGGAGGCTGCTCACTCTTCCTTCGAGAAAAACTTCATTTCGAGGATTGCGAAATATCGGCTCATGCAATTCTGCCTTCTTCGCTAATCTCTCACCACGTACCGCCATTTCTACCCCACATCTCTTTCTGTTGCCACAAAGAGCGGCATAGAAAATGGAGACTAAGCGATTCGCATTTTGATTGAGCGCAGTACAAGAGCGCCTGGATATAACTTTTCATTGTGGATGGAAGAAAAATGTGGATGGAAGAAAAAAGAGCGCCTTCGCTTTGAAATAAATCAAAGCAAGGGCGCTCTTTATAAATGATGTCCGGCGGCGATCTACTCTCCCACAAGGTCCCCCTTGCAGTACCATCGACGCTGAGAGGCTTAGCTTCCGGGTTC
>CAIYQS010000106.1 GCA_903928395.1 uncultured Actinomycetes bacterium
CAATAACTTCAGTGTTGCGTTGTGGCGAAAAGAGATGGGCGTAGCGAGTTTGAAGTTTGAGGTATTCCTCAACTGGAACGCGCTTGCGAATCTTGCTCGAAGCAATTACTTCCCCGTTAACTGCTTCAAAGACTGGGAACAATCCACTTTGAGTTGCAAGACGTGCAATCTTGATCGTGTCACAAGATGCAGATCCCCAACCCAATGGGCAGGGAACTAAAACGTGAAGGTAGCGCGATCCGCGCATTTCCATCGCACGTTCTACCTTTGCTTCTAGATCGCGAAGATCTGCAATCGTTGCGGTTGCAACGTATGGAATGTCGTGAGCCATTGCGATTTTTGGCAAGTACTTACCTTGACCAAAGACGTTCCCTGGATGAGCGCCGACAGCTTGAGTAGTTGCGGTGCGGGCTGCTGGAGGGGTGGCGCCAGAGCGCTGAACACCGGTATTCATGTAAGCCTCATTGTCATAACAGATGTAGAGCACATCATCGTTGCGCTCGAACATTCCGCTCAGTGCGCCGAGTCCGATGTCAACGGTTGCGCCGTCGCCACCTTGGGCTACGACTCGAGTCGTGAAATCATCTTTTGCTTTGAGCGCGGCTGCAACGCCGGTTGCGACTGCTGGGGCATTTCCAAAGAGTGAATGCAACCAAGCAACGCGCCAAGAACTTTCTGGGTAAGGAGTAGAAAAGACTTCTAGACATCCGGTGGCGTTAACCGCGATCAGCTGATCTTTGGTAGCACGCATTGCAGCGTCCAAGGCGTACCTAGCTCCAAGAGCTTCTCCGCATCCTTGGCAGGCACGGTGTCCTGAAGTCAGTGCATTAGTGCGATCCATATCGGATTGAACCGAACGCTCATCATCGCGCAAGAGGCGATTGCCAACGGCAAAGGAGCCGACCTGATAAAACTTAACCTGGGTGGCGCTCATCGCAGGCTCCTCTCTTTTTCTAATTCAATATCGATGGTTTCAACCTCAAGATCGAGGAAGGTGAGGCGTTGAATTTGCTCCACCATCGCGGCTTCTAAATATCTACGTAGCGAAGCGATAGTTATTGGGCGACCACCTAAACCGGCGATCACCGTGAAATCTTTGATCCCCATACCTTCAATAGCGCGTGCTACATCTTGAGTGACGATTCCACCTGTCCCGGTTGAGAATGCCTTTTCAAGAATGATCACGCGCTTGGCATGTTGTAATGCATCTCGCAGTGCATCATGCGGGAATGGTCGGAAGGAAGTAAGTCCAACTAGCCCGATGGAATTGCCGTCGAGCTGTAATTCATCGACAACATCTTTGAGCGTTCCAATGATCGAACCAAGGGCAATCACGATAGTTTCTGCGCCTTCGGTGCGGTAAGAACGGAGCAAACCACCAGTCTTGCGGCCAAACTGCTGTTCAAAGTCATCAGCGACTTCTTGCACTTTATCGAGTGAATCAATCATTCGTTGATGGGCAAGGTACTTCACTTCCATGAAGGACTCGGGGCCAACCATCGCGCCGATAGAAACTGGCTCTTGTGGATTTAATTCTTGCCGCGGAACAAACGGAGGCAAGAAAAGTGAAACTTCTTCGGTTGTTGGAATATCGACTTGCTCATAAGCGTGAGTAAGGATGAATCCGTCCATGCAGACCATGACTGGGATCGACATTTCTTCCGCGATCCTAAAGGCCTGGATATGCAAATCAACGGCCTCTTGATTGTTCTCTGCGTATAACTGCAACCATCCGGAGTCGCGTTGGGACATCGAATCGCTGTGATCGTTCCAGATATTGATTGGACCACCGATCGCACGGTTGGCAACGGTCATCACGATTGGTAGACCTAAACCAGATGCGTTGTAGACGGCTTCGACCATGTAGAGCAATCCTTGGCTAGCTGTCGCGGTATATGCACGGGCACCCGTAGCGCTTGCACCGATAGCGACGGACATAGCAGCGAACTCGGACTCTACGTTGATGAATTCACACCCTTGGAGCGTGCCGTCTTTAACTAATTGGCTGAGTCCTTCAACGATGTGAGTTTGGGGGCTTATTGGGTAAGCACAGATAACTTGAGGTTTGCAGGCTGCAACAGCGTCGGCAACTGCCTTGGAACCTTCGACTTGTCTAAGCATGTGTAGCCACCTCATTCATTACATATTCATATGCCGCAGTAGCAGCGGCAACATTGCCGGCAGCAACCTTTGGCTTAAATTTTTCATTGATCGCGTTGGTAACGGAGTCAAGGGAAACCACGCCGGTTAACGCGCTAAAGGCACCAAGTAATACTGCATTTGGGACTGGACGACCCAGGTGGGTCAGAGCAATTTCGGTGGCTGGCAAGATCGCGAGTGAATGCCTGCCATTGATTTTCTCTGCGAGGTGTAACTCATCTGCGGTTTCTGTGGAGTTGACTATTACAAAGCCGCCGGGCTTTAGTCCAGAAAAAACATCGATCTGCTTGATCAAGCTGGCATCCTGAATGATCAGGGCATCTGGCTCCATAATCGGTTCGCGGGCTCGAATTTCGTGATCAGAAATTCTGCAATAAGCCACAACGGGAGCGCCGGTTCTCTCGGAACCGAAACTCGGAAATGCTTGTGCGTGTTTGCCTTCATTAAAGACTGCAACAGCTAATAACTCCGCAGCGGTAACAACGCCTTGACCCCCGCGTCCATGAATACGAACCTGAAACATCGCGCCTGCCCCTTTTCTAGACAAAGCGATTCTGCTCTAGCGGGCATGCGATGTATCGCCCCAAGAGTGGGGCTGGCACTCAAAGTGCCAAGTCACATTAAGTGTGCGCGATAAAAGTTTGCTACTGGAAGTTTTTTGAGAGTTAGCCCCGCCACAAATCCGTGACCCACGTGACTTTGGTTGGTACAGGTGTCATCTTGGGCGGCCAGGAAAACGTTGCACCTTGTGCGGGCGTCACTTCCACATTTAGCAAATAGTTCTTTCCGTGAGTCTTTGTGAGACCTGTAAGGAGCACATTTGCATTTGATTTATAGATTGTGCCACTAGCACACGTTGGATCGCATCCATTGATATAGAAAGAGCCAGTTCCTTCAGCGAATGTAGTGGTCCACTTGCTCCACTTAATATTGGTGACACCCGCACCTGCATCAGCACAATATTCTGTTATCGATGTCGGCTTCACATCTGCTGATGCACCACAATTGTTGTAATAGG
>CAIYQS010000107.1 GCA_903928395.1 uncultured Actinomycetes bacterium
ACCATCAACATCGGCATCAGACATCAAAATTACTCGTCCGTAGCGAGCATCCTCCAAGGAAAATGATGCACCAGATCCTGCACCAATGACCTGAATAATTGATGCGCATTCATTGTTCTCAAGCATCTGTGAGAGCGAAGCTTTTTGAACGTTGAGAATTTTTCCTCGAATCGGCAAGATCGCTTGAAACTCTGAATTGCGCGCCGCTTTTGTGGTTCCTAGTGCAGAGTCACCTTCGACAATAAAGAGTTCTGTTCTAGCGGTGTCATCGGAACGACAATCGGAAAGTTTGGTTGGTAATGAACTATTTTCCAAAGCACTTTTACGGCGCTGCAGATCTTTATGCGCACGCGCTGAAATTCTAGTTCTCGAGGCTGCTGCAATCTTCTCTAACACGGCACGAGCTGTTGCCTTATCAATCCGTTTTGAGGAAGCGAAGAAATTCTTGAGTTCATCGCCTACAACAGAAGCTACTATCTTTGTGGCAGCCGCAGTTCCCAGAACTTCTTTTGTCTGTCCTTCAAACTGTGGTTCAGACATTCGGACGGTTACTACCGCAGTCAAACCTTCTAGGACATCGTCTTTAATCACATCGATCTCATTATTTTTAAGAGTCTTTGAATTCCGGAGCGCATCATTAAACGCCTTCGTTATTGCGCGTTCAAAACCTTGAGTATGAGTTCCACCCTTGGGAGTCGCAATGATATTTACGAAAGAAGAAAGCGTGGTATCAAAACCATTACCCCACTGAATGGCAATATCAACGGCCATGGTTCGGTTCACTTCTGTGGGCATCATGTGCCCCTTCTCGTCTAAAACCGGAACGGTCTCTGTGTACTCCCCACTACCCGATAGTCGAATCACTTCGCCAATCGGTTCGTCGGGGCGCAGGAAGTTACAGAATTCTGAAATCCCACCTTTGTGCAGAAAGACTTCGGAGCTCTTCGATTTGCCGCGATTGTCGTTAACCATTAATTGCAATCCAGGGACAAGATAAGAAGTTTGGCGAGCGCGATCGTGAATTTCTGATAACGATAGCTCGGCTTCTTTGAGGAATATCTGTTTATCAGCCCACCATTTGGTACGAGTCCCAGTTACCTTGGTCGGAACCTTGCCAATTATTCGCAAACCAGACTTTTCTGCAAAAGCAGCCCGTGGGCCGTCACCATCAAATATTCCAGGAATGCCACGCTGAAAAGACATCCAATAAATTTTTCCGTCGCGATCTACTTCGACATCAAGCCTTGACGCCAGTGCATTTACAACTGATGCACCAACTCCATGAAGACCACCCGAAGCGGCATAAGATCCCCCTCCAAATTTTCCACCCGCGTGTAATTTGGTCATCACGACTTCTACGCCTGTTAATCCAGTTTTAGGTTCCTTATCCACCGGAATTCCCCGCCCATTGTCATGAACTTCAACTGAACCATCTGCTTCAAGATTTATTTCAATTTTTGTGCAATGTCCGGCGAGCGCTTCATCAACAGAATTATCGATAATTTCCCAAAGGCAATGCATGAGTCCGCGCGAGTCTGTAGTTCCGATATACATGCCTGGGCGTTTGCGAACAGCGTCAAGTCCTTCAAGAACCGCGAGATCTTTGGCGGTATAGCCATTTGCGGTCGTTGCGGTCTTATCATCGGTTGCCATGAGGCGCAAGGTTATCGGGCAGATCTCTTGGAAATTGGTTAATATGATGGAAATGAGTGGATTATTTCTGTGAATTCGGATAAATAGACCCGAATTGATCGCAGGGAATAAACCAGACATGCTTTACTGTTCCACTACTGACAGAGAATCCAAACGAGCGCGCGAACCACAGAAAAGGAGAAGTCGATGACCGAACAGTTGATCCTCGAACCAACCCCTCTTAATGCAGTCGATCGTTGCGATCGTTGTGGCGCACAAGCTTATGTCCGCGTTACTTTACTTAATGGTGGAGAGTTGCTCTTCTGTGGTCACCAC
>CAIYQS010000108.1 GCA_903928395.1 uncultured Actinomycetes bacterium
AGCCACGCTGCAACATAACTGCGATGTAAGTTTCATTAGGCTTCAGATTCTCAAGCAAGAGCCCACGTCAAAATGGCGAAGCGAACGTGAAATCCGCTCAGTTATGCCACCAAGGAAGAAAGATCTATCTTCGCCTCATGTTCCAGATGGAGAGGTAATTCTTGCTGATGGTCGCATCATCGCTATAGAGCGAGAACGAGTGGCCAAAACGGTTGAGCGCACGAAGCACATACAACTTGGACTTCTCTCAAGGCGCTATGACTATGACGCCGGACAAGACCACATAACCAAGCTTTCTCAGCCACGTTATGCCCAGGTTATTTATTATGCATCTCCGGAGGCATTTACCGTCGCAACCAAGGCTTCACAGGAATTACCAGATGACTTAAGAGCGAGATTAAAGGTATTCCTGTGGCAGCGATGAAAGTAGCCTCGGGGAAAGTCAGGGACGAAAATAGATGGCCATTGCCTGTACTCGTCCGACCAAGAGGCTTGCGGGAAATCTTATGGGCTATTGCGTTGGTTACAACGGTTGTCTTTGCGCTTGAGATAGCAGGAGGTGCCTATTCACTCTGTGCTGTTGCCTTTACAACTTTTCTGATCCGTCCGACCCGAAGAGTGCAGCTCAAGATGATGACTATTTACTTCTTGATAGGACTGATTTGGTGCCAATTTTCCGGAGGTTTTTTGGAATACCCAAAGCAGGTCTTAGATGCCATCCGCTGGTTTTCGGGTTCGGATCAAAGTATCAGGGGTCTCCTACTGCGAATTTGCGTAGTGATGCCATTTGCTCAATTAGCCCTGATCACCATCTTGTTTTATGACCGTCGATGGGTAGATCGAAAAAGAGTTGACGAGCGCCTCTGGAAACGACAGGTTCTCAGGCGAAAACAAATTCTGCGCACCTGGCATCAGCGGCACATAGTGAGGGAAGTTGGGCAATGAAGGCATTTCTCGGTACCGTCTTGGACGGTGACATCGCCCAGATGGGGACGAAGATCGGCAGTAGTGAGATTGGCAAAGTCTATGGATTTGGCATCCCGTGGGAGCAGATCGTCCGCCACGCTGTAATTATTGGTGGAACCGGAACAGGCAAGACCGTGACACAAATGCGATTAGTGAGCACCTTCATGAGCTTTGGACAAGCGAACCCAGGCGAACCCCCAATCCGAGTTATTTTTATAGATGCAAAAGGACTGGCCGATCAGAACAGGCACGATTTCCTGAAACTTGCAAGAATTCAAGGGTACCAAAAGATTTACTCTTGGCCGGAGGCACCCCTTGATGGGTTTGAAGGCGATCCAAGCCAACTAAGGGAGCGCTTAAGCGGGCTATTCAACGCAGGAGAGAGCAGCTTTCACCATGCCGAGTCTGTTTCCATGCTTGACCTGGCAATCAAGGCAGGCAAGCCGCCTCGAACTCTTCAAACTATCCTAGATCGCGTGAAGCCCGGAGCTACGGAAAGGCTGTATAGCCAAATAGCAAATGAGGAATCATTAATAGGTAAACAAGTGGCCGCAACTTTTTCAAATAGTCAATGGAATTCACTCTACTTACGTCTCAGGGCAATCCAAGCAACAGTTGGCGAACTTCTTGATGCCACCGTTACCTCGTGGTCGCTTCAGTCGGCGGACGCCGCCTGGATAAGTATTCCTGGGACGAGTTCTCCACAGACCGCGGGAGACATTGCTGCTTGGATACTAGCAATGCTTGGTGAACTTGCGATAAAAAATGAAAGTCGTAAAACTCTGGTGATACTTGATGAATTTAGTGCCGTAGGTAGTGATCACCGTGCAAGTCGGGCAGCGGCGGGGCTTGTAGAAAGGACTCGTTCTTCAGGAATGGGAATTATTATCGGATCGCAAACCACCGACAGTTTGGGTGATGCAGCACTTCGACTACTTCAAACATCTGGAACGGTAATAAGCCACCGCAACTCATCCCCTCAAGACATTTGCGAACTCGCTGGCACAATTGAAGCTTGGGAAGATACTCACGAATTGAAAGCCTTGGGTAGAAGATCAGCGACAAGTGGCAGACTGCAACAGCAATATCGGGTTTCCCCTGAACTTGTAAGAAGTTTGCCCGTAGGTGAGTGCATAATCATTTCATCTGGTCGTTGGGCTCATATCGCGGTTTCTAGGCCTCTTGAGTACCCGAAAAATTGTCTCTGATGCCTCAACAAGAAAAATCTGGTTTCCCAACCTAAGTCTGGCTCCCTCTGGAGAAATCCACACTCCAAGGTTCAAAAGGCATATTCTGCAGATACGCTCATGACCCGGTTGCGGAGCTTATGAGCAAAATCTGAATTTTAGGTCAACTATTTAGGAGATACC
>CAIYQS010000109.1 GCA_903928395.1 uncultured Actinomycetes bacterium
ACCCGAATGCAGACTGAATCAAAACGTCTGAGCGATCTAGTTCAAGAGATTATTAATCTCTCTCGTTTGCAAGATGATGATCCCCTAAAGAATGCGAAGGTCATCGACCTCAATGAAGTACTACTTAATGCCATTGACCAATCCGCGCTAAACGCAAAGGCTCGCGATATTGAATTGATATATAGCGAGCAAGCAGTCGCGAGGATTAAGGGTGATTACAGTCAAATATCTATGGCCATTTCCAATCTCATCGAAAATGCCATCAATTACAGCCCGGAGGGAACCCGAGTCGCAGTTGCACTACGCGTAAAGGATGAGTTAGCTGAAGTGTCCGTTACAGATCAAGGTATTGGGATTCCTGAAAAAGATTTAGAACGAATTTTTGAACGCTTTTATCGTGTTGACCCTGCCAGATCTCGAGCGACTGGAGGGACGGGGCTTGGACTTTCTATCGTCAAACATGTTGTTACGAATCACGGCGGCGACGTTTCAGTATGGAGCCTTGAAAATGCAGGCAGCACTTTCACAATTCGATTTCCAATTACAACTCAACTAACAGCCGTGGAGGCAGAGTAATGACAAAGATTCTCGTAGTAGAAGACGAAGCATCATTCTCTGATGCGCTCGCCTATCTTTTAGGTCGCGAAGGATTTGATGTGTCGGTTGCAGACACTGGCCCTGGGGCTATTGAAGAGTTTGATCGCCATGGGGCAGATTTAATTTTGCTTGACCTCATGCTTCCTGGTTTACCTGGAACAGAAGTCTGTCGCCAGATTCGCACGCGTTCAAACGTCCCTGTCATTATGCTCACCGCCAAGGATACCGAGGTAGATAAAGTCGTCGGGTTGGAGTTAGGCGCAGATGATTACGTGACAAAGCCTTATTCAACGCGCGAACTTGTTGCTCGTATCCGTGCAGTTTTGCGTCGACATGGTTATGAAGATTTCTCCACTGACGGCCTCCTCGCTGCGGGTCCAGTGCGCATCGACGTAGAGCGACATTTGGTTACTGTAAACGGGAATCCGCAACCACTTCCGCTCAAGGAGTTTGAGTTGCTGGAGTTTCTAGTTCGAAATAGCGGACGCGTGCTCACTCGCTCGCAGTTAATTGATCGCGTGTGGGGCAGTGACTACTTTGGCGACACCAAAACTCTAGATGTTCATGTAAAACGTTTGCGCGCAAAGATTGAAGCTGACCCTGGTAATCCGATCTTTATTCAGACAGTACGCGGACTCGGTTACAAGTTCGAAAGTTAATTACCAACATTTGCTAAGTAATCACTCTTTGCACGAACTAATGCGCTGAGAGTCACCGATGCTGCATGAGCAAAGCTCACAACGACGTCAACTCGCGTGCCGGGTGTCGCGTTAAGTCCAGGAACCGTACCCGTTGCGTTTGCGGAGTCTCCGGAAAAGATGACTGGGACGTTCTGTGCAAGATTAAATGGTGCGGCAGACAGAGTTACCGGAATTCCAGAGACGGTAATTCCCGTCAGGGCATCGGTTGATGTGTCCTCATTAATGAAAGTACCTACAAGTGCAGCACTGCCATCAGGTTGATTGACCAACAAGATATCGCGGATATAGATGGATCCACTTTGAGCTTCGACACCATCTGTTACCTGCTTGATGTTGCGGGTAGGTGCTCCAGCACCAGAAGCCCCGCACCCCGTTAGGGCGAGGACGCTAACGAGAATGGTGGCCAAGCCTGCGGTCTTCTTCATCATCGCGTTCATCATGGCGGTAGAATACAGGGCTTGTATCGCCATTTTTATGTGACCCAAGTCGCTGGTACAATTGGAACCTAATCCCAAGGAGCCAAATTAATGTCATTTAAGGTCGGCGAAACCGTTGTTTATCCCCATCACGGAGCGGCTCTCATTGAAG
>CAIYQS010000110.1 GCA_903928395.1 uncultured Actinomycetes bacterium
CTCGTGGGAAATATTGGCCACAAAATCGCGCCGGATAGAATCGAGTCTACGCATCTCGCTATCATCAAATATCAGGATGCAAATTAATCCATCTGCCTCCAACGGAATTACGCGAACTAAAAGATCATGGGTGCCATTTCCGAGCGGACCGCGCGGAAGTTCCATTGTCGCCTCTTGGATATTTCCGCTACGCCTTACTGCTCGAACAAGGTGCTGCAGCGATTCATTGTGAATTCGGTTTTCGCGCTGAAGATTGAAATTGATTACATTTTCGCTCATGTAAATGATCGCATCGCCTTGTCCGACAATGATCACTTCTGCGTCAATGTTCGCAAGGAGAGTGGCCATGGTCGGAGAGATCTCATTCCGGTAGAGATACTCAGCGACGTCGCTCTTGCGCTTAATCCAACTCACTCCCTAATCGTAGGAGCCCGCGAGGTGTATGCCTGCCCAAGCGAGCCATCCTTGGGAAAACAGCCCCAAAACTTCAGATTCTGTTTAGGGCATGTTCACATATAGCCCTGTATCCGAGGGTCGGTAGCGGTACCCTGCACCAATGCGCGAAGTATTCCATGAGGAGCTCGAGTCCATCACGGCTGACCACCTCAAAATGACGATCTTGGTTCGTGATGCAATCGAGTCCGCAACTTTGGCCTTACTCAATGCCGATCTTCAGTTAGCAGAAAAAGTAATCGCTGACGATCTAGCCGTCGACAGCACGCAACACAATTTGGATGAGCGAACAATTAATATCATGGCCCGCCAGCAACCAGTAGCTTCGGATTTGCGCCGTCTCGTCAGCTCACTTCGAATCAGCGCTGACCTTGAGCGAATGGGAGATCTTGCCCATCACATCGCGAAGTTAGCCCGCATGCGTTATCCAAATAAGGCTGTTCCAGATGAGGTTGTTGATGTCATCACTGAAATGGGAATGGCTGCTAAACGGATCGTCGAAAAGATGGCGGTCGTTCTTGAATTTCGGGATATTAATCGTGCCCTTGAAATCGATAAAGATGATGACGAAATGGATAAATTGCAGCGCAAATTAATCAGCACAATCCTGGGACCGGGTTGGGTTCATACTGTGGAGTCTGCTGTAGACATGGCTTTTGCTAGCCGATATTTCGAACGGTTTTCGGATCATGCGGTTTCAATCGCACAACGTGTTTACTACACCGAAACAGGAGATTTCGTTCCAAAGAGTTAGGTTCTACTTCTTCCCCTGATTTGCAACAGCAGTGATCGACTCTGCCGCTGCTATCGGATCTAAATATTCGCCTCCGATTTTAATGGGCGTAAAATCATCATTTAACTCATAGAGCAGTGGAATTCCTGTTGGAATATTTAAACCCGCGATATCAGCATCGGAAATCCCATCAAGGTGTTTAACCAAGGCACGAAGTGAATTACCGTGCGCCGTCACAAGAATTGTCTTATGAGTAACCAGATCTGGAATGATCGCATCAAACCAGTAGGGCAGCATGCGATCTACAACATCTTTCAGGCACTCTGCTTTAGGAAGCGCGCTACCTAGATCCGCATATCGAAGATCGTTTGTCTGGCTAAATTCACTGTCGTCCTCAATTGGGGGTGGTGGCACATCAAAAGAACGGCGCCACAATTGGAATTGCTCCTCGCCGTACTGGGCCAAAGTCTGCGCTTTATCTTTTCCTTGAAGCGCACCATAATGACGCTCGTTTAAACGCCAAGAGCGATGAACCGGAATCCAGGTTCGGTCACATTCATCAAGCGCAATTTGTGAGGTAATAATTGCGCGCCGAAGTAGGGAGGTATGAACAATATTAGGCAACAAGCCACGCTCTTTGAGGAGTTGACCACCACGTTTGGCTTCAGCCTGACCTTTCTCGGAGAGGCGAACATCCACCCATCCGGTGAAAAGGTTTTTGGCGTTCCATTCGGATTCACCGTGGCGAAGCAAGATTAATTGTGAAGTCATTGCACCAGTTTAATAGCAGATTCTTCGCCCCGAGACAGCACCCAGTCGTAGACATCTAAAGTTCGACGGGCCGTAGATTCCCATCCAAAATTGGCTGCGTGGCTAATAGCTCCAAATGAGAGTGAAATGCGGCGTGCAGGATCCGTAAGTAATCTTGAGATCACCGCTGACCAGGCGCGTGGATCATGACCATCGACTAACGAGCCAGAAAATCCATCTGCAACTGCGGTGCGTAATCCCCCGACTGCCGTAGCAACTACTGGTGTGCCACATGCTTGCGCTTCAAGTGCCACTAAGCCAAAACTTTCGGAGTAGCTGGGGACGCAAACTAAATCAGATGCACGATACCAGTCAGGAAGTTGATCCCGAGGTACGGGTTCTATAAAGGAAATTACATCGTCAACGCCTAAGAATTTGGAAAGCGCTTTTAACCGGTCCGGCTCGGCGGAACCCGCCCCTGATGCCCCACCCATAATGACAAGAGCTAACTTGGCACGCAAATGTGGCGAATGGTCCAACATTTCGGCGATCGCGCGAACTAAAACTTCAGGACCTTTATGCGGTTGTACTCGACCAACAAAGGTAACCATAAGCGCACCTGGTGCAATATTGAGTTTAGATCGAGCGGCAACTTTTCCGGATCCAACGGTGAATCGCTTGAGATCAACGCCGGGAGTTACTACAAATACATTGTCTGGGCAGGCGTCATACAAGGAAACAAGACTTGCTGCTTCGGCATCAGTATTTGCGATAAGAGCTGCAGCATTTTTAACTATCTGCTCCTCGCCAATTGCACGAATGGCAGGTTCCAGGGTGTCACCTTCAGCCATATTCATATTCTTAACACGGGCCATAGTGTGCATGGTATGAACTAAGGGAATTGCAGTCCGTTCCGAAAGCATCCAACCAAGTTGACCGCTGATCCAATAATGAGAATGTAAAATTTTGTAATAATTCTTTGGGAGCGTGTTAAAAAGTTCCATGACGCCATGAGTGAGTGCGCCAATCTGGGTTGGTAGCTCTTCTTTAGATAATCCTTTATACGGCCCAGCCTCTACATGCCTCACAGTTACCCCTGGGGCGATTTCAACGATTTTAGGTTGATATGGATCAGTAGCTCTGGTGTAAATATCTACATCTACGCCGGATTCGGCCATTTTGATGGCGCTTTCTACGACATAGATATTCATGCCTCCAGCGTCACCCAACCCCGCTTGATCCAAGGGGGATGTGTGAACCATCAACGTTGCTATGCGGCCTTTCACTTGAAAAGTCTATAACTCGCTGAGCGAGGGCGACACTCGAACTTCACCAGTGATCTGCGAGCCGCCTTTGACAAGCACTGGATCAATGGTTGCCTCGATATCCCACGCGCTGAGTACTGCCGAAACAATTGCAGGAAATGCACGGTCGCTGCCATCGCTGATTTTGAAAATGCAGGCACGGCCATCAGCGAGTGAAAGTAATTCGACGCCCTCAGCGCCATCTTTAATGAATAACCCAGGAAGTTGCATCATCAACGTCGTGGTCAAACGTCCTACGCCTGCGACCATCTCTGGATGCTCAAGGCAAGCAGCTACTACAGCTTCGTGAATTGGATCTTGAGAAATTCGCATTTTATGCGCACCCAGTGCGAAGTTCTTTGTTGTAATTGCAAAAAGTGGAGCACCACAACCATCCACTGTTGTTGAAATGACCGAATCGCCAATTAAGGTTTCGATTTCTTGACGTATAGCGATTTGAAGGGGATGTTCGAAATCAAGATAAGTCTTGGTATCCCAACCATTAACAACACACGTCGCCAACATTCCTGCATGTTTACCACTACAACCTTGTGCCAATCGTGACGGTGGATTACTTCCCCATGCTTGACGTTCGGCGCGCCCGATAGGAAAGTCTGCGGTATTTTGTAAATCACTCGTTGTTAACCCCGCGCCATGCAAAATAGCGTCAACAACCAAAAAATGCTCGGGGGAGCCAGAGTGACTTGCACATACGATCGCTAGCTCTTGAGGCGCTAGATCAAGACCGTTACGAACCATCGCCGCCGCCTGAAATGACTTGATCGAAGACCTGGGGTATAACGGAGCTTCAATGTCACCGAACGTTGCGCCAACGGTTCCTTCGCGATTAATTAACACCAAGCGACCACTATGAACTGATTCAACTAATCCAGCCCGAACCACCTCGGCCAATGGCACTCCTGCGAAATTACTCATGCTCATTCAGATTGACGCTCGAGGGTTGACCACATGTACGACTGCAACTCGTGGCCATCCATTTCGACATCGTGAGCAAAAAAGAGTTGACCTTCGACAAGTCCATACAATCTGGAAGCGGATTCAACTGGCTTTCCGGACGGAGAAACATATCCGCGATCAAGTGCTAGCTGAATCTTTGGGCCATCATAAATTCCTACCCAACCCTCGCCCCGTCCAGTGTTGTAGGCAAGTACAACCTCTAGAACTTTCTTGGGTTTCGGATGCCAAAACCCCACTTCATTTTCGAATGGTTCGATGATGTTTGCATCGTCATCGATCAACCAGGTACGCGAATAATAGTTAAGGAAACTTCTGCCATCATGGTTAAAAGTAACCTCTTGAGCAAATTGAAATGACGGAATACCCGGATATTCGCCATGACCTTTTCCGCGCCAAGTTC
>CAIYQS010000111.1 GCA_903928395.1 uncultured Actinomycetes bacterium
CTTCTTGAGCACGACCCCGAAGATCTTCAATGATTGCTGCTCCCTGGACCCGAGCTTCTTCACGAATCACTTGAGCTTCACCACGAGCCTCGTTGAGTTGCGCGGTATATGTCCTCAGTGCAGCTTCCGCAGCAAGTTGGGCAGCTTCAGCGCGTTCCATTCCGCCTTGAATGGCGCTGGTACGAGCTGCGTATGCCTTTTCAAACATTGGAACAGCTTTAAGTTTGAGCAGAATAAACAGGATCGAGAAAGCAATGAGGCCAACGATGATCTCGGCTGGTTTTGGAACCACCGGGCTTGGACCATCAGCCGCTGCTGCTGCTCTAATAAACAAATGTGTGTTCATATATGACTTCTACTCCGTAACGAGTGAATTAGCCGCTTATTTAAGAACGAATGCGAGAACGAGTCCGAAAATCGCAAGTGCTTCTGCGAGCGCAAAGCCGAGGAAGGCAATTGGCTGCAAGATGCTGCGGGCTTCTGGTTGGCGAGCGACGCCGTTGATGTAAGCCGCGAAGATCAAACCTGTTGCGGTACCTGGTCCGATGGTCGAAAGACCAAAGCCCACGATGCTGAGTGTGCCTTTCATGTTACTTCCCTTCAATCAAAGATTGAGCCGGTGCTCAACCAATTCTTATTTTTGCCGTATTAGTGTTCGTCAGCCAATGCTCCTGCGATATAGAGAGCAGCTAAGAGCGTGAATATGTATGCCTGGAGGCATTGAATACCCATTTCAAAGAAACTCAATCCAATCGCAAGACCAAAAGAAAGAATCGCAAAAAATTTCACGAACAGTGCGCTCTTAAGCATGTATTCCCCACCCAAGGTGAAGAGCAGCAAAAGCAAGTGTCCCGCAAACATGTTTCCAAATAACCGCATGGCAAGCGTGAGCGGCCGGACCGCAAAATAAGTGAGAAATTCTACGGGCGCCAAAATTACATAAACCGCTTTAGGAACTCCTGGCATGAAGCACATCTCTTTGAGATAGCGCCCCAACCCCTTCTTTTTTATCGCCACATAGTGATAAACCAAATATACAAAAATGGTAATTGAGACTGGGAATCCAATATGTGACATGGTCGGGAACTGCATAAACGGGACCACGCCAAAGAGATTATTGGTTAAAACAAAGGTAAAAATCGCAAATAGGAAAGGCACGAAGCGTTGATATTCTTCCCCGATTACATCTTTGCCGATTCCATCTCGAACGAAGTTGTAAACAATTTCACCTGAAAATTGGAGTCGAGAGGGAAGAATTGCAGCTTTTCGAGCCGAAAAAGTGAAAAAAACTGATATTAAGATGACCGAGAAAAGCAGCAACATAACCGGCTTTGTTGCGAGAATTGAACTTCCAAAGGCGGGATTAAAAAAGAAGTCTGAGCTGCTTGGAGGCACGAAGGCAGGTTGTGCCATGTGTGGCGCTAGCATCAAGTTGATGTCTCCCCTATGAAAATACAACCTCAGTGCATCAGGACGCCTTACCTTAAGGGGAAACGCCACCTGCTTGCAAACGCTTCACATATGGCACGGAACACAGCCCCGAGTGCGCCCCACCGGCGTCAGCGAGGTGGGTTCTCCTTAATAAACTTAATCCAGATGAGGTAGAGCCCGGTCCCGAGCCCAAAACCCATTCCGACGATTGTCAAGAAATCAGTCTTGAAAAAACGGTCCCCGACATAGCCAAGCCCACCCCAAAATCCGAGCCCTGAAATCAGGTAAGCGATAATTGTCCAAAATGCGCCATCCTCATTGGTGGCCACCGCGCTAGTCCTCCGAATCCGGGGTGATTGGCGATGCGGTCTTCGGCAACGGCAGTTGTGCTCGGAGTTTGAAAAACGCCCTCACCTCGCCAGATAGCCATGCGATTGTTACCGAAATAGCAATGACCCCAAAAGCGGTTCGATTAAGGGTCTTCTCATCGATGTTGGCGAGCACCAGAAAGAAAAGAGCCCCCAGAATAATAATCTTTGCGAAATAAGAAAGCATCGCCATAGCCATTACGCCGATTGGATCCATCTTTGCGGAATATTTGGAAACCAATAAGTGAACCGCGAAAAAAATTACGACTAAGGCTTGAGCGAGCAATCCACCGTAAAACCCAGATCGTCCTTTTATAGCCGTTGCAATAATCAAGCCGACGAGGCCGACAGCGCTCGCGGGAATTAGCGCGCCTTTGCCGAGCTTCGCCTCAACGGTATTGCTCATAAAACGTTACTTCCGCCCAAAGCGGAGCCAGACCAAATAAATTGAGGAACCTGCTCCAAGCAGCAATCCGCCAAGAAAGAAGTAGTGGTGGGTATGAAACCAATGGTCTGCGGCAAAGCCGATTCCGCCCCAAATAAGAAGTCCCGCAATCAAGTACCCGATAATCGACCAGAGCGCGCCCTCTTCGTTATTTGAAGCCATCAATCTGAACTCTCCTTTGAGTATGTGTTGTCGGCCTGCTCATTTCGGCCAGGTGCCAATTGTAGCCCTCGGGATTTAGCAAAACTTCGCCAGATCAGCAGAATAGAAAGCACAGCAATCGCGAGCGCAACGGTGACCGAGATCCACAACGGGTAAAAGGCCGCAATAACCGTCGGAAATGCAAACATCGCCGTCCACAAATACATGATGATTGCCACTTCGCGCTGCGAATTTCCCATCCGCAATAGCCGATGGTGCAAATGTTCACGATCAGCCTGAAATGGTGATTGTCCGGCATTCAATCGGCGGACCACAGCCATACCAAGATCTAAAAGCGGGATAGCCAGAACGGTAAAGGGAAGGATCAACGGCACAAAGGTAGTTCGCGAGTTCTGTCCCGAAATCGCGTTCACATCAATCTGACCAGTCAAGGTGATTGCAGAAGCCGAGAGCAAGAGTCCCAGGAACATCGCGCCTGAATCGCCCATAAATATTTTTGCAGGATGGTAGTTGTGGGGTAAAAAGCCAATGCAAAGCCCGACAACAACTGCCATAACAAGAGAGGGTGCACCTGCGCGACTAAAACCGTTATCCACTGCCAGGATGTAGGAAAATGCAAAAAATGCGGTGGCGCAAACCGCGACGATTCCAGAAGCTAATCCATCCAGACCATCTACGAAATTAACGGCGTTAATAACGAGCATAACGAAGACGACGGTGAGAACCGCTCCAATATTTGATGGGAGTGTCAATATCCCATTGATCGGAAGCCACAGTATTTGCACTCCATGCAAAAGAAGTATTCCTGCAGCAAGAGCTTGGCCCGCAAATTTTGTCAGCGAATCCAGGTCAAAGCGATCATCTAGCGCACCTAACAACATAATGAATGTGCCGGCTAAAAATATTCCTGTTAGTTCGCGACCAAACGCGTTACCAACTAATCGCAAATGATCCACGATGAGAAAC
>CAIYQS010000112.1 GCA_903928395.1 uncultured Actinomycetes bacterium
ACAAAGGTGCGTCGGCTTCCCCAACTAATACAAAAGTGCAAAATATTCCTGCGGTGCCACTCGTCTTGCCCGTTAGCGCGGATCCACAATTGCAATGTTCGGGGAGTGGAGAAACAACGGGTATCCATCCTGGGTGGAGTAGTAAAAACGCGATCAAGTTAACTGTAGTTGGACTACCAAACAACGACATAGGTCTGTATTGGTGTCCAGCCGCCGCACCTAACGGTCAAGGGGCAATTTCTTACACCGTTACGTCTTCGGTCGGAGGTCAGACATGCGAAACTTTTTACACCTCCTGTGAATTGAAAGGCGCAAAAGTGCAAGATGGTTTTCAGGTGATGGCAACTGATGAAACGGGAAGTTATCCAATTTCCACGTCAGCAATTCAAAATATCGGATCGCCATATTTGTGTGCAACCTCCATAAACTTTTGCAACCCCGGTCCAGGTGGCCTCTCTTTTCCGGCATACGGAAATGTTTATCCGACTGGTGTCGGTGACTGCACCTTTGCAGCGGTGGCAAATTGGGAAAAAGTAGTTCTAGGAACAGTTCCATCTCCAGCGCTCATTGAGTCAGAATTTAGTGATGCCGGGGGAACACTTAATATTGGCTTAACTAATTCCCAAGTCTTTAACTATTGGGAGAGTAAAGGTATTGGCGGGACGCTACTTAACGCTGCGTTGCCTTTTTATATAGATCCTCCTCATGTTATGAATGCGATAGATGACCCGAATGTGAGAGCAGTGATAGCTTCATTGAATCTTCCTAAGGGACAGAATTTTGCGGGAGTAACAATGCAAGACTCTTCTTACCATTGGGTAGTTGTAGATGGATATACCCCTGAAGGACCCTTGGTGGCTACGTGGGGGATGACCCTGCAAATGACATGGCAACAGTGGAATTTAGAAGCTGTTTCGATGTGGGGAATCACAACGAGGGTAGAAATTCCCCTTTCAACGCCTTAAAAGGTGTAATTTATTAGAAATGCTGTTCTATCTTCGGACCGGGGATGAGTCCAACACTTATCGCCTTCATAACTGCTTCAGTTCGAGACGATACGCCTAATTTTTGGTATATGTGGCTCATGTGAACTTCGACTGTACGAGGACTCAAAAACATTTGTGAGGCAATTAATTTTATGGGAGACCCCTTTTTCATAAACTCGAGAATCTCCAATTCTCGCACCGTGGGAATGTATAATTTGGAGATCGGATGATTGAGGACTTCTAATAATTTATGAGCGACTGCCGGACAGAGAACCGAGCCGTGACTCATGACGGTAAATATGGCGTCTTTCAAATCTGAAACACTCACGGATTTGAGCAGGTAGCCGCTGGCGCCAGAGCGTAATGCCCCCATGATTGATTCAATGGAGTCATCACCGGAAAGTATGAGAATTTTGATATTAGGAAAGTCGTCTTTGATTTTCTTCGCCATATCAATACTCGAACTTTTTGAAGTTTTGAAAGATATACCCATTAAAATCAAATCAGGTAGGACAGATGCTGCTAACTGATAGGCGGTATCAACCTCATTGAGTTCTGCGACAATCTGGACTTCCGGGGCAATTTCTTTCAAGCGAGCTCGAATACCATCTATAAATAGTGGGTGCTCGTCAATGGCCAAGACACGAATGGTGAATTCTGATTGCTTTGTTGCTTTCACGGAAACTCCTTTCTCTCAAATCAAGAAATGCTAAACATACTCCGCGAAGTAGAAACCGAGGCTAGGAAGTTCAGCTAAAAATTGCTCCATACTATGGAAATTGTACAAAATCCCTTAAAAGTTCTTGCAAGCGCCTTACAAAAGGGTCTCGTAAGTAAAATATGCACTTTTTGTAAGTAATTAGGCGTATCCCACATGTGGGAAGTGGCTATAAGAGATGTGGATTAGACAGATGTTCTAGACAACAGTTCCGAGGAAATTAGAGCCAGAAGGCCAGCAAGTCTGGCTACTCGGTAAGGAACTACGATGCGAATCAAAATTATTTCTAAGGTCGCTTATTTCACCATCATGTTGTTGGGCGGTTTCTCATTCCTCCATATTGATACCGTGAGTGCAGTATCATCTGTTTCGACAATCGCTCTTCATAGAGAAACAACCTCGCTAGAAAATTTGGTAGCACATTCCAATCCACGGCTTGTGTGTAAGGGGACTGGAGAAATCTCAGGGGCACACCCCGGCTGGATTTCTGCGAAAGCAATCAAACTAACCGTGGTTAATCTTGGAGATTCGACTTATGGTGTGTATTGGTGCCCAGCCGCTGCTCCTAATGGACAAGGATTTATCACATACACGTTAACATCCGCTACGGATGGCAATACTTGTGTAACAGTGAGAACGGAATGTTTGATGTATCAAGATGTGCAGAAATCCAGTTTAACAATCATGGCGACGGATCAAACGGGTTCGTATCCGATAGTTGGAAATGCCATTCAAAATTCGGGTGCCCTGGATCTATGTCAAGAAGATCGAAAAGATTGTCACATTGGTTCGGTGTTTGGGACGATTCCAAGTTATGGAAATGAAGGTGCGAACGCGATCAAGAATTGTACTTTTGCGGCGGTAGCAAATTGGGAACATGCAGTTCTTGGGCTTAATCCTGACCCTCTGGAAATTAATGCAGAATTCGAAACATCCGGCGGAACAGAT
>CAIYQS010000113.1 GCA_903928395.1 uncultured Actinomycetes bacterium
AACTTGAGCTCTGATTGTTGAGCCAATAGTAAAGGGTGGGCTTGGCGACACCCAGTTCAAGCGAAACCTGGGCTATGGACTTACGCTCAAGAGTGACGAGGTTGATCGCCTTCTGCTTGAACTCAAATGGGTAACGAGCGGACATTTCTTCTCCTTTTTAGAGGGTGGAAGTGTCTAGTGTTTTTCGCTCAGGTCCCAGGATAAATTCGCAAGAATCTACGTACCATGAAAGAATAATAATTCTACATGGGATTTTCCAAGCGATTGAGACCTGTGGCGAGTAGATATCCACTCAGCACAAAAAAAAGGACGACACCATGTTTTCCCAAATCGGTAATATTTCGAAAAGAATTTATGAATTGATTTTTCCAGTAGATTTGACCAAGGTGAACAATTAAAACGCTAACAGCTGCGAGCCCTCGAAGCGAATCTAGGTGGTTGTGCTCATCTTTAGAAAAAGCAATTTTCATGTTCTGATGTTATGATTCCCATTCTAACAAATCAATAGAGTGACTATACAAATTCCGAGCGATGTTCAATGAGACGCTTTATCAAAATCCGGCTTATATTTGCCGGATTGAGGTTGAAACTAATGAATATTGCGATTGATGCGTTTCATTCATGCTCAAAAATCTAGTTCAATCAATATCCACAAGGGGGGAATCCGAGGCAATCAACAGTTGCGAGCTGTGTGTCAATCTTTTAGAACTGATTGGCGGTTGCATAAAATCAGCTCCATAGATGCGATCCAAGTAAGAAACTTGCTCTTGGGGAATCGCAAAATTGCTTTGCCGAAAAGCAGTCTTTTTCAAAGGGAATACCGCCTTCGAATCATGAACTAAATATTCGAATTCACAGTCCACACCGTGAACTAGAAATCGACTTTCCTCAACACTGCAGTTCAATTTGATTTCTAGGTCAATCAATTTACAAAGAAATTGACGTGAAACAAGCCGCACCATTGCATATTTGGACTTCCTCCAAAATGGAGAGAATCCAGATGAAGCTTTGCCTATCCAGTTTTCTATTTGCTTGGCTTGCCACATCTTTGCTAGCAGATGGCGAAAAATTCTCAAAATTTGATTTGGTTTACGTTTACGCGAGTCTATTAGAAAAACGTCAATTCCAATATTGGGATGTAACCAACTCGGAACCCTTTTTGATTCCATATGCTCTTCAATTACGTGAAAACCTTTTAGTTCGAGTTTAACCGGAACAGCTATTGGCCTATTTATAGATTGCACAGATATATCGACGAGTCCACTTAATTTTTCGAGGACTACTTGAGTGAAACGTGGTGCATCACTCCTCAATATAGCTATATCGACGTCGTCATCCCATGGAATAAAATCTTGCTGCCTAATAGCACCTAGACAAGTTCCAAAATCCAGCCAATAAGAAATTCCTGCACTCTCCAGCTCTGTAGTTAGCTTTTGCAATACTGAATGTAACGCCTTGTGAACCAAATCGAATTCCTGCTGCATTAGCATAGCGTTTTACGAGCAATCGTTCTGGAGATCATCGTATTGTCAGATCTAAAAGGTGCGAAAGTCTTTGAACTATCTGACTCTAATATCTCAAATCCAAGCGCAGTTAATGAATCAGAAACCGTTCTTGCTTCGATGGGACGCCGGAAGTGAGACCCCATGGAGTAATAATCATTCGCATGTGGACTTCTATACTCCAAAAAAATAAATTCCCCTGGTCGTAGAATTTTCGCAACCCAATCAAAGAAAGACTTCTGAGCCACCTCGGATATTGCGTGTAGAAAAAATCGAGCATAAATCGCAGAATTTCCTGTTGATAGCTTCAACAATAAAGAATGTGTACTTTCTTTGATTTCTTGCACATCTTCAAAATTTAATATGAAGGTGTTTTGGTTATTTGTGAATCGCGAATCATTTTGGCAAAGTGTTTGAATAGCCGAAGAACTACCATCTAACGCTATAACAGCATAACCATTATTTTTAAAAAATATCGAATCTCTCCCATTTCCGCAACCAACATCAATAATATGTGTATTTAATGGAATCCGCGCGACAACTAATTTTGCAAAAGGACTCGGTTCTAGCAATTCTAGCGGTAGGTTTGATGCATAAAATGCATCCCAGTGATGAATATTTCCGATGCCGCCTGTTGTCACGATATAGCTGCGCTTATTTTCATAGTCAGACCCTACTCGGATATTTAATATTACCGTCGGACCTGAGCGAAAAACACTAGACACTTCCACCCTCTAAAAAGGAGAAGAAATGTCCGCTCGTTACCCCTTGGAGTTCA
>CAIYQS010000114.1 GCA_903928395.1 uncultured Actinomycetes bacterium
AATGTCGAAAAGTGCCGCTTCTTCTACACGTCTACCTAAAACCCGACAACTCATCAGCCAGGTATCAATCTCCCAAGCGATAGAACCCTTTCTGCAAATAATGACACTAATCATGCCGTTATCACCTAGGGTGTCCTTTAGTCGAATTTGACGCGTGTAGTAATTAGAACTCTCCTCAAGTGCTTTGACATCTAATTCACTATACCGCTTGGTGGTGAGATTAAATTGGTTAGATTTACTAATAAGCTGGGCAATCCGAGCCCGACCCGTAGTGTCAAAGGGCGCAAGGGTGATCTCCATCTCCAAAGACTTTAAATACGAATCCATATCGGATGACGAATTAAGGATCTGAGCTCGCTTGGCATTATCTTGGTAAAAAGAAGCGCGTTTCCTATCTTCCTCTGAAAAGGTAATGGCTTCAAAATACCCGGCTGCAATGAGCGTTCTGACATAAAGAGCCGGATCTTTGGGTAATTCAGGCACAGCAATTTCAGGCAACTCTTTTCTGACCTGCATACGTTCGGCTGGGTTATCGTCCAAAAATACCATACTTTCTAATCCTAAAGAGAGTGTTTGTGCAATCGCCTTAATATTCGAAGCCTTATCCGACCAGTTGGCCTGAAATACAGCGATGTGATTTTCTCTTAAGAGCATATCGGGGTGCTGTTTAAACGGTAGGCGAGCCGTAGCGTCTTCATTTTTGGATGAAACGGCCAACACCACCCCTCGGTCACGCAACTCTAAAGCAGTCCTCTGAACATGCAGATGGGCTTCAGCAGTTGCATCACCATTGCCGATCAAAATGCCTTCAAGACCATCATCGCCAATTACGCCACCCCACAAGGTATTATCTAAATCCAAAATCAGGCAACGGCGACTCTTGCCTAAACGAGCAGCCAAAATACGGCAAACATAGTCGGCATAAATAGGGACATATCGCTGAGCAAATGGCAATTTAGCCATGTTCCATAAAGTTGGATCATGCCAGTTCGCTAAACCCACATTGGCTGCTAAGCCTGCAATATCGACAATAAAGGTGTCATCGGCTACTAGGGTGTCGAGCTCAAAATTCAGACGTGCGCATAGCCACGATAGGGTCCCCGGTAAGCGTCCCTCGTAGCTTCCTGATAAGTCTTCTACGGGAGGCACAATATTTTGTAAAATGATTTGCGCTCCCGTTTTGGTGCGAAGAGATTCAATGACCGAATGGATATAGTCAAGACAATCTTTGACATTCTTCCCGGCGCTCACCAGGTCACCTGGGGTTGGCAAGAGTGGCAAGCCTCGGTAATCTATGGCAACGAGGATGGCGCTGAGTTGATGCCCACTAAAGGAGGAATCGGCAGAAAAAGCCTCTTGTGCAACTTGGTTATATTCAGCCTCTACTATAGAAAGATCAATGCCAAATCGCAGTGCAGTGCCTATGAGAGTAGGTGTTATTAACTTCGTAGTTGCGTTACAAATAAACCCAATTGTTATAGGGATGAGTGGACTAAGATCGGCTTGTTGATCAT
>CAIYQS010000115.1 GCA_903928395.1 uncultured Actinomycetes bacterium
CCTTGGACTTTTTTGCAATAAAGTTCAACCTCACGCGGTAACAATCACTATTTTCGAGGGGTCTGCATGTCAAAATTAGAAGCAACTACGAGCAATAAAAAGCATCACTGGCAGCCTGGTGATGAAGGACTTGATCCCAATCGCTGGTACGCACTTGTCGTGATTGCCATCGCATCATTGATGATCATTCTTGATGCATCAATTATCAACTTGGCACTTCCGAAAGCACAGGTTGCGCTCCACATTTCAAATGCCAACCGGCAGTGGGTCGTTACCGCTTATTCATTAGCATTTGGATCTTTGCTCCTACTCGGAGGTCGCATCGCTGACTATGTCGGAAGAAAGAAAATCTTTATTATCGGACTCATTGGTTTCGCCGGAGCATCAGCACTTGGTGGGTTTGCAACAAATCAAGCTTTACTCTTTGGAGCTCGTGGACTGCAGGGTGCCTTTGCTGCGCTCTTAGCGCCTTCTGCACTTTCACTTATCAACGTAACGTTTACCGTTCCAAAAGAACGCGCTCGAGCATTTGGAGTTTACGGCGCTATCTCAGGTGGTGGAGCTGCAATTGGTTTAATGGCAGGTGGAGCCCTGACTCAATATGCCAATTGGCGTTGGTGCCTTTTCGTAAACGTACCGATTGCAATCATTGCTGTGATTCTTGCTATTCCAAATCTCCATGAATCAAAGGCTGCTGGAGAGAACAAATATGACAGTCCTGGCGCAGTTACGGTAACAGTTGGGCTTATCAGCCTTGTCTATGGTTTCAGCCAGGCCGCATCCCATGGTTGGGCAAATATTCACACTTATCCTTACTTTATTATCGCTGCACTATTTATTGGAGCCTTCATTGCCGTCGAGATGCAGGTGGATAATCCATTGCTTCCACTTCGCGTAGTCAAGGAGCGTAATCGTGGTGGGTCGTACCTAGCCTCACTCTTAACAGGAACCGGACTCTTCGCGATGTTTTTGTTCCTCTCAATCTATATGCAGAACTTCTTGCATTATTCACCGCTCCACTCGGGTTTTGCCTTCCTGCCATTTAGCGGCGGAATTATTGTTGGAGCAGGAGTAGCCTCACAGGTTCTTCCAAAGATTGGTCCTCGTCCGATGATGGTCGGTGGTCTGATTGTCGGGGCTGGAGGACTTTGGTTGCTCTCTGGGATAACTCCTACGTCCAGTTACGCGAAGGATCTACTGCCAGCGATGATCATCATGTCACTCGGGTTAGCGTTTGTATTTATCCCTAGCGCAAGCACAGGACTTCATGACGCCGGAGAGCACGATGCCGGCGTTGCAAGCGCCATGCTCAACACCAGCCAACAGATTGGTGGCTCACTTGGTGCAGCTTTGCTCAACACCGTGGCACTCGCGTCGACGGCGGCCTACATTAAGGGTCACGCATCACTAGGCGCCAAAGCGCCAATTTTCGGTGCGGTACATGGCTTCAGCACTACTTTCAAGATTGGCGCTGGATTCCTGCTGCTTGCGGCGCTTGTCTCTGGTCTCCTGATCAATGTCGGAAAAGATTCATTGGTGGAACACGAAGCTGGTGCAGCCGCCTAATTGAATCTGCCGAAACTGGCTTAATGCGATAAATTACTACTTGCAAATCGTTTGCAAGTAGTAGGGTCAGGAGGAATCCATGAACGCTCCGGCGGGTCTCCAAAAAAAGAGGTCAAAGAATCCGTTCTCAAGCCTCTCCCCTGATGAACGACGTCGCCTTGGCGCGATGTTCGGGGTCATCTTCTTCTTGCTCTTTGGCGGATTGATTTTGATGGCATTTGCCACGTCCAGCCATTATCACTTGGCGGATGGAACCATGTTTGGATGGGGAACGGGATTTCTGGCCCTTACTCTAGGAATGCGACACGCCTTCGATGCGGACCATATATCAGCGATCGATAATACAACCCGTAAATTAATGGCAGAAGGTCAACGCCCGATGGGAGTTGGATTCTTCTTTTCCTTGGGTCACTCCTCCGTGGTTACGGCGCTTGCGATCATTCTCAATTTTGGAATCAAGTCCCTCGGTGTTCAGGTTAAGAATCA
>CAIYQS010000116.1 GCA_903928395.1 uncultured Actinomycetes bacterium
GGTAACGCAAAATCAACTTGTCGTGATTAAATAATAATGCGGTGTTTGATTTGCATCAACCAATGAAACAAGTTCATTTGATAGGACCCTGCATCCAGAAGAACCAATTGGTCCGATTGCATTTCCCTGTTCATCTACGAAACCACAACTTAGTTCTGAGCTAGAAATTTCAACTGGTGCAATGATTCCCAAAAAGGGACCAAGGAGATTAAGGGTTAACGAAGTTTTAGGATTTCCGGATTGGTCAATGATTCCAAATCCTAAGTTGAAACCTGCGCCAGAAAGTTGATTACCATTTAATCCAGTGGCTGCCGGACCAGGTTCTGATCACCTCAGATTCTGTTTGCAAGTTACTACCATTTCCACGAGTAATCTCTTTTTAGAGATGGCACGCAAAGTACCGAGCCGGATTTTCGATATATATATAAATTTCGGTCCATCACTATTGAATAGAATATATTGCATTCAAACACCTTGAGTTAACGCTTGAATTAGGCTTAGGGCACTACTTCTAGTTAAGTGATCATGCTTTCTCTGATTTGAATAACTCCTTAGGCACGTATAACAAGAAGAGTTCTCATCACAATTTGGGCAGTTTTTAACCACCTTCATTGCTTGGGCAAAAATCTCGTCGAGGCGCTCACTTATCGCGACTGCGAGACCAATTCCTCCTGGAGTGGTATCGAAGATGTTGATGCGCGACTCGCCTGTCGCATATCGTTGGGCCGATGAGTTCAGGTCGTTGTTGGCTACACCTAAGACCCTGGCTGCTCCCGTAACCAATGCCGCTGCTGCTGACTCCAAGGATCCTAAACAGTCGGGCTCCCCACAGTTACACGGAGCGACTCGTTGATTAAATTTGAGCCGGAATACATCAGTCTTGAATTCATGGCCAAAGTAAATTGGAGAAGTGGTAGTTGTTGGGCAATCACGTCCATTTCGAGGGTCCTTGTGGCTACGAGGGCGGCCCTGTTCCATTGGTTGGGCATAACCACAGGTCTTACAGAACAGGGACTCCTTGGTGGTAATTGTGAGAAGTTGAGAGTCATGAGCAACGGAATGTGAATATTTCGCTGTGGATATCCAATTGGTATCGGAGTCAGAGCCTGACGAAACATAAGAAGTGCTGCCGGTTGCCCGGCGGGGTCTTGAATTCACTCCCGCAGAACGGTGGTCTGCGTAGGCGATAAAGCCAAAGCGTGGTTGAATGAAGAATTTCTTGTTCAGAGGCGTGAATCCTCGTCCGCACACGTCACATTGAGTCTTGTTCGCGGCTGATAGCGGTCCTTCAGGTGCTAACTGGTGAGAAAACCAACCACAACCATCACAGGTATAGGAGACGTACTGCATAGACCCAAAAGTGTGATTTGCTGGTTTACGTACACCTTTACTGGTCAGAATGTGACCACCGGCAACAACCTGGCTGCCCGGCCCATATTCCGAAACAGCCAAAGAGAGATCTCTCTGAAGTTCAACTTTATCCGCTTGCTCCGGAGACGCCGCGCTTGGAGTAAGAGAAGCGATGTCCACCGGGAAACCATATTTCGGCAGCACTCCCCCGTTCGCAAGGGGTTCGATCATCTGTTTCTTTTTCAAATCATCGAGTACTTTCGTTAGGGATAGAGCACGCATTTGTTGAGCTCTAGATGGGGCATTTCCATTCGCGTCATCCTGGCGAAGTTCTCGAGCGGTTTTTTCGATAAATTGGGTTTCTTCCAAATAGAATTCTTCAATCAACTTTAGCCAAGCACCGCGCTCGTTTAGGTCTACATTTTCCAACAGATCTACCCAATTCCAACTTTCCACACCCAACCGCGTGGCCACGGAAGTTGGAAGCTGGAGCGCATTTATTTCGACCAAGAGTTCTTCAGGTCGTCCTGCTAACCAGACCCTAAACTGGTTAACAACCGAGGGAGATTCGTCTCTCGCTTCGAAGAAGTCATCTGATCTCACGCTGGAAAATTCAATTTGGCGTAGAAACATAGAAAGTGCCATGGTGTATAGATGTCGACGAATAAGGTCATGGTTTTCGAGAGAGAGGCTCGGAACAGGAATCTGGCCCTTTATGAGAAGCAATGGATTTGCTACGTATTGAGAATCGTGACTTCTGCGACGGGCAAAGGTTACAACTAGCGCCTTATCTCCCTTTCGACGCCCAGCGCGACCAGCACGCTGCACATAATTTGCTGGGGTTGGAGGGACGTTTCGGCATAGAACGGAAACAATTGAACCTATGTCAACACCCATTTCAAATGTAGTTGAACAACTCAAAACATTTACTTTTCCCTCAATAAATTCATTCTGAACTTTTTCTGCCTCTTCAGATGTCCATTGGGCTGTATGTTCTTTACTCCTAAGAGGGGCAATCTCTAGGGAAGAAAAA